>CAYMAW010000067.1:0-6741 GCA_964388565.1 uncultured Piscirickettsiaceae bacterium
TATTTCTCAATGGTATTGGTTAGTTCTTCTCTATCACCGTTGCGGGGGCAGCATTCGCATCTACGAATTTCCCGTTTAACTTGAATAACTTTATTTCAAGCACCTAAAAAAGATGTATTTTACTTAAAAAATTCTTCACGAGGTATTTTTTTACTTAAATTAGTGGGCTTTTGAAGCCATATCCTTTTCTTGGTTATATATCCAAATTCTATTTGCGGATTAGGGTGTTACTTATTTTTACAATCAAGCGTGAGAGAGTAAAGTTTTTTTTTAAACGGTTGTACCCAATAGATATAAGTGCTAGCATAGTTTTAGTTTCAATTAAATGGCTGTAGTGTGTTTCAATATTTTGTTCGATTATTTATATCTATTCTTTTCATTTCATGGATTGTTGGTTCGTTAGTTTTTTTCTTGATCCATCTTGTGCCAGGTGATCCCGTGGCGGTTATGTTAGGAGATTGGGCTAGCCCAGCAGATGAAGAAATATTGCGTCAAAAACTAGGTTTAGATTTACCTATTTGGCAACAGTATTGGGCTTATATGTCTGGTATTATGCAGGGTGATTTGGGCAATTCTTTATTTTATCAAGAGCCTGTTTCTTCTCTACTTGCAGAGCGTTTTCCTTATACTTTACAACTTGCTTTAATGGCTTTGCTTATTGCTGTGCTGATCGCTTTTCCGTTGGGGATTTGGTCTTCACTGAAAGCGGGGCAGTTGCCTGATCATTTTGCTATGTCTGTTTCGCTTGTAGGCGTTTCGATTCCTAATTTTTGGCTAGGGCCAATGTTAATCTTATTATTTTCTATTACCTTGGGTTGGTTGCCTGTTAGTGGTGCTGAACAGCCTTACTCTTGGGTGTTGCCGTCTTTAACCTTGGGTACGGCATTGGCGGCTATTTTAGCGAGAATGCTCCGTGCGTCTTTATTGGAAGTTTATCATGAAGACTTTATTAAAACGGCAAAAGCTAAGGGCTTGAGTAGGGTGGTGGTTTATGGAAAACATGCTTTACGGAATGCTTTATTACCTGTTGTGACCATTTTGGGTTTACAGTTGGGTACTTTGTTAGGCGGTGCGGTGATTACAGAGGTGGTATTTGATTGGCCTGGAATTGGTCAGTTATTGGTTGATTCTATTCAACGACGAGATTATCCTATGGTACAAGCTTGTATTTTGGTGATAAGTATTGCTTATATTACAATTAATGGCTTAACTGAAATGGTCTATGCGTGGTTAGACCCTCGTATAAGGTTGGCGAAGTGAAAAATATTTCTTATATTATAATTTCAATTTGGGCGTTGATGGCGTTGACCGCAGGTTTTATTGGTGCTGAAAGTAACTTGGTTGATTTGGATTTAATGTTAGCTCCGCCTAGTTTAGATACTTGGTTTGGCTCTGATGAATTAGGTCGCCCTGTATTGGAGCGGTTAATTATTGGTGCGCAAACATCCTTTGTGGTTGCTTTTAGCGTGGTATTATTTTCGTTTGTTATTGGTACGAGCATTGGTATTTATAGTGCTTATACGGGTGGTTGGATTGATGCGGTTATTTTAAAAATTATTGATGTATTTTTAGCCTTCCCTGGGTTATTATTGGCAATTGCACTAGCCGCTATTTTGGGGCCAGGTATTGAAAATGTAGTCTTTGCTTTAGTTACTGTTGGTTGGGTTGGTTATGCACGTTTAGCAAGGGCTCAGACCTTAAGTTTTAAACATAGAGAGCATATTTGGGCAGCAAAGGCATTAGGTACGCCAACCTATTTAATTTTATTTAAACACTTGTTTCCGTTGATTATGGCGACACTTGGTGTGGAAGCGACCTTTGGTATTGCTGGAGCGGTTATTTCTGAAGCGGGGCTTTCATTTTTAGGTTTAGGTGTGCAGGCTCCTGATGCTTCGTGGGGTAGTATGATTCGTGAGGGAGCGCGTTATTTATTAGTTGCTCCACACTTAGTGATTTTCCCTGGCGTTGCTTTAATGCTTGTTGTTTTAGCTGTGAATTTGGCTGGCGATAGGTTGCGTGATAAATTAGATGTAAAAAATAGGTAACGAGCCAGCTCACCTCTAAAATACGCTAACCCTTCGTTGGAAAATGGTCGAATAGTAATCTATACTCACATTTATCTGCCTTGGCTTAGCATATTTTAAAGGCAATCTGAGTAGTTACAAAAATAGAAAGTAAGGATTCTGTATGCAAAAATTATTAGGTAAAGCACTACCTTTGGGCTGTGTAATGATTGATATTGAGGGCTTGGTGTTAACGCAAGCGGATCGTAAAAGATTGTTAAATCCATTGGTGGCAGGGGTTATACTATTTAGTCGTCATTTTGAATCTGTTGAGCAATTACAAAAATTAACCACAGAGATTCATCAATTACGCCACCCAAGGTTACTTATTGCTGTGGATCATGAAGGTGGTAGGGTACAGCGTTTTCGTGATGGCTTTACTCGTTTACCTGCGATGAAAAATTTAGGTGTTTTGTATGCTAATAATAAAGTAGAGGGGCAATCCTTTGCGGAAACCGTTGGTTGGTTATTAGCAACAGAATTATTAGTGTGTGGCATCGATTTTAGTTTTGCACCTGTTGTTGATTTAGATTATGGTACAAGTGGCGTGATTGGCGACAGAGCATTTGCTGAGAATGAACAAGTGGTTGCTGACTTATCATTTCATTTGATGTCTGGAATGCATAAAGCTGGTATGGCGGCAGTCGCAAAACATTTTCCTGGTCATGGTTATATAAAAGAAGATACGCATACTGAAATTGCAATAGATAATCGTAGTTTTGATGAACTTAGCCAAAAGGATATTCAGCCCTTTTTACATTTAATTGCAAACCAAGTTGAGTCAATTATGCCTGCCCATGTTATTTACCCAAAAATAGATGATAAGCCCGTCGGTTTTTCTAAAAAATGGCTAAAAATATTGCGTGAAGAATGTCATTTTAATGGTGTAATTGTCAGTGATGATATTTCAATGTTAGCGGTAACAGGTTTTGGCAAACCTTCAGAAAGAGTTTTTAAAGCATTAGAGTCTGGTTGTGATTTAGTGTTAGTTTGCAATGAATTAGAAGCGGTTGATGAAGTGCTTTCTAACTTAAAGTTTGAAACCAATGTTACATCACATGCTAGATTAATTCGGATGCACGGTAAATCTATGATTCAGTTTCATCATTTAAAATCTAATCCGCTTTGGCAGGCGGCATCCGCTAGAGTAAATAGTTTTGTTAATAAATTTAATCAACAGGATATTACTTTATGAGTAATCAGCTAGCAGAAAACACAACATTGTTTGAAGATATTACGAGGGAAGGCTTGTCGCTTATGGCGGATTTTTTTCCGCAATTATCCTCTTTTATTAGTGATAATTTTGGTGGTCAAACATGGGTTTTAATTTTACTTTCTTTTTTGGTTATTACCTTTACCGTTGATTTTGCATTCCGATTTGGGCTATCATTTTTAAATAGAAAATTTAAAAAATCACAGCAGTTATTTTTAAATACCATTATTGTCGCCGTTAAATCACCCATTTCATTTTATATTTGGTTATCAGGTTTAGCGTTAGGGTTGAATACGATTATTTTAACCTTTCCTTATTTTAACGATTTTATTTCTTATGTTAATAATTCTAAATCTGCTTTAGGACTTATCTCGGTTGCTTGGTTTTCTATTCGTTGGGTCAATTTAATTGAAGAATATGTTAAAGGCTTAGAGGCGGATTTTCGTTGGGATTCCGTGTCCATTGAAGCCATGGTAAAGATATTTAAATTAACCGTTTTTGTTATTACCGTTTTATTCGTATTAAGTTCATTTGGCGTAAACTTAACGGGCTTACTTGCTTTTGGAGGAATGGGCGGAATAGCAGTCGGGTTTGCGGCAAAAGATTTTGTTAGCAATTTAATCGGTGGCTTGGTTATTTATATGGACAAACCTTTTAAAATTGGCGACTGGATTCGTTCACCAGATAAAGAAATTGAAGGGACGGTTGAAAAAATAGGTTGGAGAATGACCGTTGTAAGGACTTTTGATAAACGACCTTTGTACATTCCAAATGGGACATTTTTAAATATTTCAATTGAAAACCCGTCCCGAATGTCAAATAGACGGATTAAAGAGATGATTGGTGTGCGTTATGATGATATGGAGCAAGTTTCTAATATTACCAAAGCGATAAAACAGATGTTAAAAACACATAAAGAAATAGATCAACGACAAACTATTATTGTTAATTTATATGCGTTTGGTGCATCTACGGTTGATATTATGGTTTATACCTTTACCAAAACAACTAATTGGGTTCGATACCATGAAATTAAAGAAAGTGTATTATTAGAAATAGCGAAGATAATAGCAAGTTATGACGCAGAAATAGCCTTTCCGACTCGTACTTTGCATCTTACTAATGAAATGAGAACAGAGGTTGAAAGTAAGCCGGCATAAGATCCTATACCTGCCCCTGGCATTTTTTACTCCAACCAAAAAATGCCAGGGGGGTGAATTAGAAGAAAAGGTTTTATTTTAAGGCTGTGTCTTAAGCCTTTTTAAGGAAGGCAGAAACAAGTACAATTTGTGTACCATTAACCTTTCCCTCTATATGTAAAGGGTTGTCTACTAAATTAATATTACGGACAAGAGTACCTCGTTTAGCGGTAAAGTTAGCGCCTTTTACAACAAGGTCTTTAATAAGCGTTACATCATCTCCCTCTTGCAATGTTGCACCGTTGCTATCTTTTGTTATCGCTGTTGATTCGTCATCATCTGATATTCCAAATTCAGCCCATTTTTTAACATCGTCCTCAAGGTACATCATATCAAGCAAATCTTGTGACCAGCCCTTTGAACGCAGTTTATGTAAAAGGCGATAGGACATGACCTGCACGGCAGGGATTGGTGACCACATGCTATCATTTAAGCAACGCCAATGGTTTTCGTCCATCTTTGTTGGGTCAGAAATTTGCTCGTTACAGGTTGAGCAAATAAGAATAAATTGGTCTGATGAGTTGTCAGAGGGTGGAACTTCACAACTATCTAAATGGTTCGTTGAACCGCATAGCTCACAAATATTATTACTTCTAGCGATTAAAGAATCTTTTATGCTCATCGTTTTACCTTGTTTGTATTTATCTGTTTATTTAGTATCTTCATTTGTAGGTACAAATTTTAACACATTACCATTAATACAAAATCGTTTGCCTGTTGCGGTTGGCCCATCATTAAATAAATGCCCTAAATGAATGCCACTACTCGCAGATCTAACCTCTGTTCTTGTCATTCCATGGCTGGTATCGGTATGAAGGGTGACAGCACCATTTTCAACATCGGAAAAACTTGGCCAACCTGACCCACTTTTAAATTTAGAATTGCTTTTAAATAATACTTCACCAGTAATTGGGTCAATAAAATCACCGTTACGATTTTCTTTTAGATGAAGTCCTGTTCCTGCTCGTTCTGTTGCTTGTTTAAAAGCAATTTGTGAACTTTCACCTTTAAGCATATTTTTCCCTAACCATTGCCAAAATTCAAGCGGATTGCCACCGTAACCTGTAAAACGATCAGTTTCTATGCCATTTTCAAACAGCACAATCGTTGGTGTTGCAAAAATGGTTGTTTTAAGTTCCCAACCAGTTGGGGCATTGGTGGATAGACTTGTTTGAATATTGGTATCTGACTTCCAATTACTTAAAACGTCTTTTTTAAATTCATCACAAAAATGGCAGTTTTTAGCTTCATAAACGACAAGTTGCATCTTAAAATTAAGTGATTTCCCATCAAGCGGATTAGCATGTTTAAAGTTAGCTTCTTTATTACCAGGGTAGGCAACGCCCGTTCCGCCTAAACCACAATAACCGTTAGGGTTCTTTTGAAGGTAGTCTTGATGATCGTCTTCAGCCGACATATAGTTTCTAAGTGTGGCTATTTCAGTTGTTATTGCCCCAAAATTATTTTTTGTCATAGCTTGTTGATAAATATCTAGTGTTTCTTTTGCAATTTTCTCTTGCTCTTTATTATTAAAATAAATAGCACTTCGGTAATTTGTTCCCTTATCATTGCCTTGTCTATTGCCTTGCGTAGGATTATGACTTTCCCAAAAAACAGCCAGTATTTTTTTGAGTGGTACAACTTGAGGGTTAAAAATAACTTTGACGACTTCGGCGTGATTTATTTCGGCAGTTTGTCCACGGTTGATTTGTTTTTCGAGGGCGAATAAATCCTTGTAATTAGCATTAGTAGAATCACCACCCGCATAGCCACTTTCTACGGCAATAACACCTTCAATTTCAGACATTCTTTTTTCTGCACCCCAAAAACAGCCCATACCTAAAGTAATGGATTCCGTTGCTAGCTTAGTCGTATTTGGCATCGTTACTTTTTCCGTTATGTTTGTTGTTGTGTTTGTTTGGTTATTTTTTTCATTAGCACAGGCGTTTATTGTAAACGATAAAATAATAACAAGCAGTGGGGATATAAATTTTGTCATAGTAGCTCCTAATTGACTGGATTTTATAGCATCTAACATGTAATAAGAGTGATTATTTACTTATATTATTCCCCGTTTAAGTAAAAAATTGCCAGGGGGGGGTACTTTTTTATAGAATATAAGAGACCTTTGTATAAATGGGGTGCGAATAAAAATGAGATAAATTTTGTCTTATTTTGCCTAAAAAAATATGTAATAGCTCGCTATTGCGTGTTTTTTTAGGTGAAAGAAGGTGGGATTTAGCCATTTTAATTTGTGCATCCATTT
>CAYMAW010000068.1:0-6626 GCA_964388565.1 uncultured Piscirickettsiaceae bacterium
GGATATATAGTGCTAACCCTTGTTTGCTAGGCGTTTGTAAAAAACCTTAGCTTCACCCACAGGTTAAGCGGACAAGGGTAGTACTAGATGCCAACTTTCTACTTGCGGATTAGGGATTTTACTAACATTATTGCTTTTATTTGTAATATCATAAGGTTAAATATAAACGAATGAAACATTCGGGCTAGACTAAGGAAGATACCATAAAATGAAAAACGGTTTTTTTATAACAGGCACTGATACCGAAGTAGGTAAAACTTTTGTGACCTGTTGTCTATTAAAAACCCTCCAATCACAAACAGATCTACCCATTTACCCAAGAAAGCCTATCGCATCAGGAGCCATTCGTTTTACAGCACAAAAGCTAATCTCTCAGGACGCTATGTTATTAAAAGTACATAGCTTAACCAATGAGTCTTTAAACACCATCTGCCCCTATCTTTTTGAAGAAGCCATCTCTCCTGCTAGAGCAATTAAAATCAATCAACAAAAGATAACTCTTTCTGATTTAGTCAAAGCATGCGACACGCCTAATGATGGTATTAAACTCGTAGAGGGAGCAGGTGGTTTTTATTCACCACTTACAGGAAAATCTTTAAACTCTGATTTAGCGATTAAATTAAAGCTTCCTATCATAATCGTTACCGAAAACCGAACCGGCTGTATCAATCAAATATTGATGGCTATTGAAGCAGTAAAGGCTAATAATTTAAAAATAGCTTGCGTCGTTATCAATGATACACACCTGAACTCTGATATAGAAAATGTAAAAGATATTATCGAACTAACCGATACAAAATGTATTCATATTGGATACCAACCTAAACAGACACCGATACACAATCAAGAATTATGGCAAGCTATTGCTACTTATTTAACTGATTAGAAATAGAAGCAGATACTGTTAGAGGGAGCATAATAAAATCCAACAGTAAACTTGCAGAGAAATCAAGCCGTGGATACTCAACTGGTTTTGCATTGAATTTTCTCATTCCTACTTTATCTCCTGTAATTGCACAGATATTTAACCGTGTACCACTAAAAACCACAGGAGAGTCAAACCTCGTTGAATCTAGCGTTTTAATTGTTGAACAGCCTGACAAAATAGCAACGATCCCTAAAATAAATATCTGTTTTACAAGCATACAAGCCTCTATATTTTTTAATCCTCAGACATAATTTAACAGATTAAAATGGATAACCAAAATAAATTTTTTGCCATACCACCAATTGTTCCCCCCCCTGGCAATTTTTAACCAATCCTTAGCCTCAAAACCATAAACAAAACTGATAACCAGTTATACATAATTTAAGCTCAAAGATTTTTTAAAATCTTTTTGAAAAAGTATAATATTTTTTCCTTTTTAAATTAATGAGTTAAAAAAATGAACCTAAAATATAAATCTATCTTCACCGCAGGAATTATTGTATTGTCAATAAGTTCTATGGCTGTTAAAGCAGACCAGGCAAAAGGGCTAAATGTAATGGTTACCTCTTCAGACACTCAAACACAATTAATGGCAATGACATTGGCATTAAAAACCATAATGAAACATAAGAAGAAAGTAAACATGGTTTTATGCGGTCCAGCAGGGAAATTGGCGTTAAAAAATACGGTTACAAAAAAACTAAAACCTAAAAATGTTTCACCGACCATGTTAATGAACAAGATTATGAAATTAGGTGCTAGCGTTAAGATATGCCCAATTTATTTGCCTAATGTAAATAAGACCAGTGCAGATTTAATTACAGGTATTAGCGTTGCAAAACCTGGTAATGTTGCAAAAAAACTATTAAATAAAGATTTTAAGAACTTAAGCTATTAAGCATTTTTTAATCGTTTTTTATACCCCACTCTTACGAAGAGAAAAAACTTAAAAAACGACAGGAATCAATTAGGGATTTTCTCAAAATTAGCTGTAATTTCTATCTGAATTCTTCTGTTTTTTTGTTTATTCTCTTCAGTTGAGTTGGGCACAATTGGACGATTTTCGCCAAAACCAGAAGCAATAAAAAGTTTTGGCGATAATGAACTTGCTTCAAACAATATACTCATAACTGACTGAGCGCGCATACTACTCAAAAACCAGTTATTTCTGAGTGCTGAATTAGGGTTAATCGCATCATTATCTGTGTGACCCGATACGGATATTTTTCGCACAAATACTAGTCCATTTTTTTGAGACAATAAGAGTATATCCTCTGGTATTCCACCATTTTCTTTCACTAAAAATGGTATTTTCCCTAATATTACACCCAACCTTTGGAGTTCACTTCTAAATGTTTTAACTGGCTCAAACCCTCCCTTGATAAAGGAACTATTCGTTACAATATTAACTTCAATACCTTGCATGGTTCGTTTTACAGATACATATTTAAAGCTATCTAAAGATATATTTAGACCTCTAACCGTATTATCTAATAACTCACTACTCCAAACTTGAACCTTAGATAATTCACTTTTATTCATAACTAAAACTAAAATAAATAGCGTAATTAGTAGCGTCACTAAATCACCAAAAGAAACTAACCAACCTGATTTTGCTTTATCTCTGCTATAAGACATGACTAATTTTTTTTAAAATGTGGGGGACAATATATATTTCAACCCGTCGATTAATCGCATCTTTTGTCTCCTTTGAAATCGGCTTAAATGTACCATATCCAGCAACCGAAAAATGCTGGGCAGGTAAACTTGAATATAATTTTATAAAATTCATAAGAGCGTAGGCTCTAAAACTGCTTAACTCAAGATTAGACTGATAAAGAGCCGTCTTGGCTAATTTATATGAATCTGTATGACCTTCAACCATAATAGTCATAATCATTTGCTGATCTGCTTGTAATATTTTTGCTGTCATTTTCTCTTTCCTTAAAGGAAAGGTCTCTAAATCTAGTGATTTAATAAGTGCTACCAGTTTATTTAGATAAGGCAGAAAAGATGGGTTTATTTTTGCCCTAGCAGATGAAAAAAGTTTTTCTCTTGCTAAAAGTTCAATGGAAAAAGTTAAACGAACACCTTTTGTAACTGTATTTTCAACTGTCAACCAATATAGATTATTTTCATTTTTATATTGAATAACATCATGATAAGCTGATCCTACCAGCTTTTGATAAGCTAATTCATTATCTTTTTCTTCCAAGTCAACGAAAGAAATAATGATAATAAACAAAGCTAAAACAGAGGTAAATAGAGAAATAAAAACTAACTGACCATTTTTATATCGTATTAAGTATTTCTTTTTATGTTCTTCTAAAATCTCTGCATCTGTTTTCATAGTATGAACGATTCATTTTCTAATTTTTCTTTATAGCTTAAATTAGAAGATAAATACTCTTTTAAAAATGAAGTCGGCATACCTTCTTTTATTGCTAGTATGCCTTGAATGATAATTTCATTTTTTTTAGCTTCTTTGCTAGAAAGCCCTGCTAATTTACCTGCCATAGGGGTGAAAATAAAATTGGCTATCAGCACACCATAAAAAGTCGTTACCAAAGCAAGCCCCATACCTGATAATAAGGCTGACAACATGTTTTCAGAATTGCCCGAATCCCCTGAGAACTGCGAAGTCATCATAATAATCAAGCCCATTACCGTTCCCATCATCCCAAATGCGGGGGCATAAGTTGCCATATTATTAAAAATATCTTGGGCATTTAAATGTCGTAGCTTCATTGCATTAAGATGATTATTTAAACTTCTTTCAAGCTCTGCTGTTTTTTTATAAACCAAAATTTCAGATAAAGAGAACTTAATAAATTTATCATTTTGAAGATCAATATGTTTTTCGAGTTCTAAAATCCCACTTCGATTCGAGACCTTACTTAGATAGATAATTTCCTCAATTACTTCTGATTTTGAAAATTTTTCAGGTAAAAAAACCTTACCAAACCCTTTAAAAAACTGAGACATTTCAGAAAATGAATAGTTTATAAACGCCGCAGAAAAAGTTCCACCTACTACAACTAGCATCGCATTAAGATTAAAAAAAGTCGATAAGATCTTTCCCTTTTCGAAATCAATCATATTCATAAGAATAATGATAACTCCAAAGAGTATTCCTATAAAAGAAGAAAATCTATTCATTTTTAAAAATTAAAAAGCCTTGAGAAAACACTTAACAACCGCCCCAAAAAACCGCTAAAGCAAAAAATGCCAGGGGCACCCCCCTACACGCTTAATTATTAGCCGTTTCATAATTCTAAGAAATGATTAAATACAATCCTCCTTAGAACTCAAATGCTTTTTAAAAAACTCCTCTGTTAATTGGTTAATATCTGATGTGCTTAATGTGGCAACATCTAATGGTTCACTAATAAATACACCTACCTTACCTGGCTTTATAATCCAGCTTTTAGCCGCCCAACAATTTCCTGCATTATGGGCAACCAAATAAGTTTTTGCTTCTGATTTTTTCGCAAGAAGCGAACCACCAGAATTAATCTTGCCTAACTTACTCACTGGCATTCTAGTGCCTTCTGGAAAGATGACCACCCAACTATTTTTTGATAGTCGATCAGTCCCCTCGTCAAGTACCTGCTTCATTGCTTTTCTACCCGCACCTCTATCAATTGCGATGGGGGACATCATGCGTAACCCCCAACCAAAAAAAGGAATCATCAATAATTCTTTTTTTAATACAAACGCTAAACGCGGAAAAATAACTTGAAAAGAAAAAGTTTCCCAAGCTGACTCATGTCTAGCAAGAACAAGTCCAGTTTGAGTTAAATCTAAATTTTCTTTTCCATATACTTCATATTTAACACCACATATTACACGCAATAAGAAAATAACAAACTTAACCCAAACATTTAAATAAGCATACTTAAATGAATTAGGAGCAAACCAAAATAAAAGCCCCACTATCGACACTACAATGACACTTAATGTCTGCAAAATAATAAAAACCAGACTTCTTAAACCCCAAACCAACTTCACAATATACGCTCCACTGCCGCTAATAAATTATTATAAACCATCATGTTTTTAACTTGCTCCCCTAATTCCTTAATTGTCCTTTCTCCCTTACCTGTTTTAACCAACAAAGGAAACATGCCGAAGTTTTTTGCCACGCTAAGGTCGGCCATACTATCTCCAATCATAAACTTATCTTTAAGTGAAACATCAAAACGCAATTCAATTGCCCGTAACATTCCAGTTTTAGGTTTTCGACAAACAGCATTATCTTTATCCTCGTAAGGCGAGTAACTAATCCAATCAACATTATAATCACCTAACAACTGGCTCATTTTTAAATGCATATCTGACAAGATCTGCCGCGAATAATAACCTCGTTTAATTCCGGATTGATTAGTTGCAACTACCACAGTCCAACCTGCTTTTTTTAACTTTATTATTGCTTCAATACTGCCCTTTTCTGGCACCCATTCAGCCACACTTTTAATATATTCGTCCGAATCTTGATTAATCACTCCATCACGATCTAATACAATTATTTTCACAAAACAAGCCTTCTTTGATATACTGAATCCCATTATAACTGTAAAATTTTCTACCCTTGTAGAATACTTTAAATAAGGCTCAACCAATATGCTAGGTAAAAAAACATCTCTTTCTTTTATATTAATCTCTTCCCTTTTCTTTTCGTTACCAAGTTATGCCGAGGAAAACTTTACCGATAGATTTTCTGCAGGAATCGGTTACGGTATTACCTATTCAGGACTAGGTGCTAAAATTGAAATGACGGTTATAGATCAAGTTCAACTATATGGATCAGTCGGAGCACTTTCATCTGCTATTGACCATGGTTTTAATGTAGGACTCTTATTTGCTCCTTTTACTGAATACAATAAACATTCTATTGGAGTAAATATTGGGCATGTTTTTAATTCAGATGCAATAGGAACAGAAGAGAAAAAACGAGGAGCGGCCAGCTTAGCTTATAATTTTGCTGAAAATGGTTTAAACAATAAAGGCTTCTCTGTAAGCATTTCCACTGTATTTTATGGCGTTAAACCCCCTTCTTTAGATCTAAGCTTTGGCTATCAATGGAAAATTTAATAAAGCTAATAAAACTTTATGATAACGAGGTTAAACAGAAAGGAGTATAGTTAAGGAAACACTTAACAACTGATTATAGATAAGAAACATTTAACAAAAGGAAAAATTAAATGAGCCATAAACATAAAGTTACACTAGAAAAACTATTTTCTGACCCTATTGCTTCCAGTCTAGATTGGAAAAAAATTATCTGTTGCCCTAGAACATTACCGAGCAGAAATAAAGCTATCCAACTCAAATAAAGCTCATATTCATTTAAAAGGAAAAGAGTCCATTATTTCTCTTCCACACCATGGGCATGAAATTACAAATAAATCAGATGTAATAAAATTACGACATTTCTTAGAAGAAGCCGGGATCACGCCATAAAAACTGCCAGGGGCGGTAAGAAACTTAATTATTGATAGAAATAATCACTATTTTTTATGGTGCAGGGCGAGAGCCCTCACCTTTAAGGGTCTGCACATCTTTAAGAAGACACTGAATAACTGACCTCATTAAAAATTCTGTTCGAATATTATTATTATTACTACTACACACACAAATACAATCTTTATTTAGAGCCTCCTCAAAAAGTTAAGCTCTAAAAACCAACTTTTCGCTC
>CAYMAW010000069.1:0-692 GCA_964388565.1 uncultured Piscirickettsiaceae bacterium
AGTTGTCGTGCATTTTAGCCAGTAAAAAACAATTGGCGGTTGTTAAGTGCTTCCTTAAGGAAGTGCTTAACTAAGTTGTGATTTAATCAATCCACTTACTTTTGACATGTCTGCTCTTCCCTGCATTTGAGGTTTTAGCAAACCCATCACTCTACCCATCTCTTGCATAGAAGATGCTCCAGAATCGGCTATCGCTTTCGCAACCATTTCAACAATCTCTTCTTCTGTCAAAGGGGTAGGTAAAAACTCTTGGATAACAGTCATTTCAAATGACTCTTGTTCCGCTAACTCTGGTCTTTCTGCATCCGTAAACTGCTGAAACGAATCTCTGCGTTGTTTTAGCATTTTATCCAAAATTGGCAAAATAACGGCATCGTCATCAAGGGTCGTTGGACCATCTATTTCGATTTGTTTAATTGCCGATTGCATAGAACGAATAACCACTAAACGAGATTTTTGCTTTGCTTTCATCGCTAACTTCATTTCTGACATTAGCGTAGCTTTGATTTCACTAGACATAATTATTAAGTGCTTTTTGCTTAATACATGCGTACTGTGCGACGGTTCTCACGAGATAAACGCTTAGCTAGGCGTTTTACTGCCGCAGCTTTCATGCGTTTTTTAACCCAAGTAGGCTTCTCATAATATTCACGCTTGCGAGTTTCGGTTAACACGCCTGCTTTTTCACAAGC
>CAYMAW010000069.1:702-6616 GCA_964388565.1 uncultured Piscirickettsiaceae bacterium
CAACATCAAATGGTTCTGTATCTCTAACTTTTACGCTTGGCATAAATATTCTCTATATTTTAAAATTGTATTGATGTCCTAAAAACTAAGGATCTTCAAGAAAGGAGAATTATAAAGACCTAAACCATTTTTTGCAAATAAAACTTAAGGTTTTAGGTTAAAATTTGTTAAATTTTAATGGACACCCAAAATGGAACAAGCATTTATTACACTTGGCATTGAAAGCTCGTGCGACGAAACAGGGATTGCATTATATCATTCTACGAAAGGATTACTTGCACACACCTTATATTCTCAAGTAGAACTACATGCCGAATATGGCGGTGTGGTACCTGAACTTGCTTCGCGTGATCATGTTAAAAAATTAATACCATTAATTGACCAAACGATTAGCGATGCACAAATATCTGCTAAAGATATTAATGGGATAGGCTATACCGCAGGACCAGGATTAATGGGGGCATTATTATCGGGTGCAGCAGTGGCAAGAAGCTTGGCTTTTGCTTGGAATATACCTGCCGTTGCCATCAATCACATGGAAGGTCATTTGCTCGCACCCATGCTAGAGGAGAACCAACCAAACTTTCCTTTTGTCTGTCTATTAATTTCAGGTGGTCACACCATGCTAATTAGAGTTGATGGAATCGGAAAATATAAACTACTTGGTCAAACCTTAGATGATGCGGCAGGTGAAGCATTTGATAAAACTGCAAAACTATTAGACATGGGCTACCCTGGAGGTCCATTAGTATCAAAACTGGCACTTGAAGGTGATGCAGAAAGGTATAAATTTCCAAGACCAATGGTCAATAGACCCGGTCTTAATATGAGCTTTAGCGGATTAAAAACCTATACTAGAAATACTTGGTTAGATGCGGTTAAAAACAATGATAGCTCTACGCAAACCAAATCTGACATTTGCCGTGCATTTGAAATTGCAGTTGCAGATACACTAAGAATTAAATGTAAACGGGCATTAGACCAAGAAAACTTAAATACATTAGTCGTATCAGGCGGCGTCAGTGCCAATCGTGAGATACGAGAAAGGCTAGATCTATTAATGAATAAAAGAAAAGGGAAAACATTTTACCCAAGGCTAGAGTTTTGTACCGATAATGGTGCAATGATTGCGTTAGCAGCGGCTAAAAGATTAGAGGCGAACGAAACAAAAGATTTAAATTTCTCTTGCCAACCTAGATGGAGTTTAGAGAATTTAACTGCGATTTAAGGAAAAGCTTAAAACCTACTTTTAATATAACTTAAAAACTCTTGATTTTCTGTACGCATTCGTACCAACTCTAAATAGAATTCATTTTTTTGAGGATCGTTCATACTTAACTCTTTAGGAAGAAGTTTGTTCGTCATCCGCTCTTTCGCACCAGAAATAGTAAAGCCTTGATCCTGTAAAAGCGATTTTATTTCTAAAATAGATTCAATATCTGAGTGCTGATAATATCTTCTTCCACGCCTTTTACTGGGTTCAAGTTGTGGAAAAACCTGCTCCCAATAGCGTAAAACATGTGATTTTATTCCACACAACTCTGACACTTCACCAATAGTAAAGTACTTTTTATCAGGTAGATCTATCTGCACTTGATTCTTTTAACCTTTATCTTGGTTGTCTATCTTAGCTCTTAATTTTTGACCTGGTTTAAATGTTACCACTCTACGAGCAGAAATAGGAACATCTTCACCCGTTCGTGGGTTTCTACCTGGTCTAGCATCTTTATCTTTAAGCTCAAAATTACCAAAGCCTGATAACTTAACTTTTTCGCCTTTAACTAATACGGCTGAAATTTCATTATAAAACTTCTCCACCATATCTTTAGACTCTCGTTTGTTGAAACCGACCACATCCGTTAAGTTTTGAGCAAGATTTGCTTTTGTTAGTGCCATTGTTATTTTCCTGTTTTATATTCGTACTTCAGCTCTGCTGATATTTTATTTTTTGCTAATTTTATTAATTCTAACATTAAGTTATCAACTTCTTCATCTTTTAATGTTCTTTCAACCATTTGCATCTTAAATGTCAGGGCAACTGATTTTTGATTTTCTTCTAAACCCTCACCTTGGTAAACATCAAAAATTTCTACTGATTTTAATATATTTGTTTTTCCTGCTTGCAAAATATCTAATAAATTTTGTACGGGAATATCTTTATCCAACACGAATGCTAAGTCTCGTTGAACTTCAGGGTATTTAGAAATCGTACTTGCCACAGGTACTTTCATTGCCAGTATCGTACTTTGCTTAAGGTCAAACATAAAGACTTTACCAGATACTTTTGCCTCTTTAGCAAGTGCTGGGTGTAACTGTCCTATTGAACCAATTTGTTTACCATCTTTGATGATTACAGCGGATTGACCTGGATGAAATATATCCATTTTTTGTGGTACAAATGTAACTTCGCCAGTTAAGTGGCTCATTGCTAAAATGGCTTCAACTTGTGATTTCATGTCATAAAAATCAATCAGTTTATTTTCTTCTGTCCAGTTAGCCGATTTTAAATCACCGACCATTGCACCCGCTAACATTGACTCTTGAATTAGATTGTCGATACTGCCATCTTGATTAATAAAAACCAAGCCACTTTCAAATAATTTTAGATTTGATTGTTGACGATTTTGGTTATATGAAATCGTGGTTAACAAGCTAGGAAACAATGATGTTCGCATCGCTCTCATATCATCTGAAATTGGATTTTTTAAACTAATTGCAGGCAACGAAGGCATCAGTTTATTTTGAAATTTTTCATCAACAAAACTGTAAGTAATAATTTCTGAAAACCCTTGCGAAACCAGTTGTTTTTTAATCAAATATAAATCTTGCTTTGATTCTGGAACACTTGGTAATCGCATCGGTGCTTCAACATCAATTTCTGGCAGATTGTTATAACCAAATATCCGCCCTACTTCTTCAATTAAGTCCGCTTCTATTTCCATGTCATAACGATAAGTTGGCGCAGTCATTCCCCAACCTGTTGCATTTTTATTGATTGTAAAATTTAAATGACTAAAAATTTCTTCTATTTTTTTATCGGCAATTTCAACACCCAATAACTTAACAACCCTTTCTGGTCTAAGTTGAATCTCTTTTGGTTGGTAAAGATTTTTTTCATCTATAACCGAAAGTATATTTGAAACACTACCGCCCGCGATGTCGGTAAATAACTGTAACGCTCTTTCCAATGCTCTTTCAGGCAAAAAGGCGTCCACCCCTCGTTCAAAACGATGAGATGAATCCGTATGCAAACCATATTGCCTTGCTTTACCTGTAATTGCTAACGGGCTAAAGTTCGCACACTCAAAGAATACTTTTTTAGTTTCTGAAGAAACCGCCGTTGCTAAACCACCCATAATTCCTGCTAAAGCAATCGCCCCAGAATCATCAGCAATCACCAACGAACTATCTTTTAAGGTAAGTTCTTTTTCATCTAATGTTACCAATTTTTCACCTGTTTTCGCCATGCGGACGGTGATGTCACCAGACAATTTATCCGCATCAAATGCGTGCATAGGCTGACCTAATTCGATCAAAACATAATTTGTAATATCAACAATAAAATTTTTCGGCGATAAGCCAGCTCGTTCTAATCGTTGCGTCATCCAAGCTGGAGTGCTTGCATTTGTGTCATAATCGACAAGCATACAACCTAAATATTTAGGGCAAGCTTGAGAGTCAACAACACTAATCGACTGGGTACAATCACCAATTTTCGTTACAGAGATGCTTTCATAAGGTTGTGTCATCACTAAACCACTAATGGCAGAGACATCTCTTGCAATCCCTTCAACGCTCAAGCAGTCCGCACGATTTGGCGTTAAATCAACATCTATAATTTTATCATTCAGATTTAAATAGTCGCGAATATCTTGACCAATTGGAGCATCCACGGGTAAAACATACAAACCATCAACACCATCAGATAAACCAATCTCTGTTGCTCCGCATAGCATGCCATTTGACGCAACACCGCGTAATTTAGCTTTTTTAATTTTGAAATCACCGGGTAAAACAGCACCTACTTTTGCACAACATGCTAGCATTCCTGCCACCACATTTTTTGCACCGCAAACAATTTGCACTGGCTCTGCTTCACCGATATCGACCTGTGTTACATTTAATTTATCTGCATCAGGGTGCTTTTCAACTGAAAGTACCTTGCCAACCACTACATTTGTAAATTCAGGTGCAACAGGATCAATACCGTCCACTTCTAAACCTGCCAGACTTAACTCTTCTGCAAGTTCTTCTGTATTCCAACTAGGACTAACCCACTCTCTTAACCAATTTTCGCTTATTTTCATAACTAATCTTTTTTTGTATGCTTATCTATAGGAGATACCCGCCCCTGGCATTTTTTGGCAGAGTGGGAATAATAATATTCTTTTAATTCTTAATTTAAACCATCAAGAAATAAATTAATGAAACTGCTTTAAAAAACGCAAATCATTCTCAAAAAACTGTCGTAAGTCAGTCACGCCGTAACGCAACATTGCCAACCGTTCAACACCTAAACCAAAAGCCAACCCAGTATATTTTTCAGAATCAACATCAACATTTTTTAATACATTAGGATGTACCATGCCACAACCTAACACTTCAATCCAACGACCGTCACCAAATAAATTGGTGGCAATATCTACTTCAGCAGATGGCTCGGTAAATGGAAAATAAGAGGGACGAAAGCGCACTTTTAAATTATCGTCTTCAAAAAATTTACGCAAGAAATCAATAATTAATGTTCTTAATTGAGCGAAACTCGCATTTTCTTCCAAAATCAACCCTTCAACTTGATGAAACATTGGGGTGTGGGTTTGATCTGAATCATGTCTATATACTCGACCAGGCGCAATAATACGCATTGGGCCATCTTTATTTTCCATCGCTCTAATCTGAACCCCTGATGTGTGCGTTCTTAACACGGTGCTTTCATCAAAATAGAAAGTATCATGCATCGCACGAGCAGGGTGTGTTTTTGGGATATTTAACGCTTCAAAATTATGCCAATCATCTTCGACTTCTGGGCCCGTTTCAACATCAAAACCAGCTTTTTCAAAAAACTCTTCAATTCGGCGCAAGGTACGAGTAACAGGGTGCAAACCACCGACCTCTTGTGAACGACCTGGTAAGGTTACATCAATCGTTTCACACGCTAGTTTTTCTTCAAGAATCATTAGCTCTAATGCGTCTTTTTTTGCCGACAACATTTTTTGCACAGTTTGCTTCGCTTCATTAATAACCTGACCAGCTTTCGGCTTTTCTTCAGGAGGAAGTTTACCAAGTAACCTCATCATTAATGTTAGCTCACCTTTTTTACCAAGGTATTGAACTCTGATTTCATCTAACAAAGCTAATTCAGAAACAGACTGAACCGCCTCTGTTGCTTTGGAAATAATTTTTTGCAGTTGTTGTTGCATCGCCGAACAGATCCTTATTTTTAAATAACTTTGCACAATTCAATAAACAATGAACTCTGCAAAGCTATCTTATGGAGACACTGAATAATCGCGGTTATTCAGTGTCCCCTTAATTAAAACCAAAAAAAGGGACTCGAAAGTCCCCTTCATTCAAAAACTTAAATTAAATTTAAGCTAGTGCTGACTTTGCTTTTTCAACGATTGCAGCAAATGCGGCAGTATCATGAATAGCAACATCAGATAGTACTTTACGGTCAACTTGAATTCCAGCTTTATTTAAACCAGAAATAAAACGACTGTATGTCATTCCATTTAAACGAGCGGCCGCATTAATACGAGCGATCCATAGACGACGGAAGGTGCGCTTTTTAGCACGACGATCACGGTAAGCATATTGACCAGCTTTAATTACAGCTTGCTTAGCAACACGAAATACTTTGCGACGAGCGCCATAGTAACCTTTTGCTTGTTTAAGAATTTTATTATGTCTTCTG
>CAYMAW010000070.1:0-6589 GCA_964388565.1 uncultured Piscirickettsiaceae bacterium
CAGGGGGGGTAGGTCATCTACTGCTAGGTTGATGTTTTCAATACCTTCTTCTAGTTCTGTTCCCGTATTACCTGGTGCTACAAATACTTTTTTTACATTGTCTGCTTGAATTGTCTTCCAAGCGAGTGCATGTTCACGACCGCCGCTACCAATAATTAATATGTTCATTTTTTTATAATCCTTAACCTTTAGTGTTTGAAGTGACGCATGCCTGTAAAGACCATTGCAATACCGTGTTCATTTGCCGCGTCAATCACTTCTTGATCTCGCATTGAACCACCTGGGTGAATAACGGCGGTAATGCCTGCTTTCGCCGCCGCATCAATACCATCTCTAAATGGGAAGAATGCATCTGATGCCATGACTGATCCAAGCACCTCTAATCCTTCATCTTCTGCCTTAATTCCTGCAATTTTTGCAGAATAAACACGGCTCATTTGACCTGCTCCTACGCCAATCGTCATGCCGTCTTTTACATAGACAATCGCGTTAGATTTAACATATTTAGCGACTTTCCACGCAAATAACAAATCTGCCATTTCTTTTTTAGTTGGTGTTTTATCGCTAACTACTTTTAAATCATCTTCGCTAACCATGCCAATATCTCGGTCTTGAACAAGTAAGCCACCCGTTACTTTCTTATAGTCAAAAGTAGGAAGTTGTGTGCCAAGTTCACCGCAGGCTAATAGGCGTAAATTCTTTTTCGCTTCAATGATCGTTTGTGCTTCTTTAGAGACGGTTGGGGCAATAATTACTTCACAGAATTGACGATCAACAATAGTTTGTGCTGTTGTGGCATCTAATTCACGGTTAAAGGCAATGATGCCGCCAAAAGCAGAAGTAGGGTCTGTTTTAAATGCTTTGTCATAGGCATCAAATAGTGAATCACTAATTGCCACACCACATGGGTTGGCGTGTTTAACAATTACGCAAGCAGTTTCACTAAATGTTTTAACCAGTTCAAGTGCCGCATCGGTATCTGCGATATTGTTAAATGAAAGTGCTTTACCCTGTAATTGCTTCGCCGTTGAAATAGAATTTTCGGTTAGGTTGCTTTCTGTATAAAATGCTGCTTTTTGATGAGGGTTTTCACCATAACGCATATTTTGTTTCAAATTAAACTGATTGTTGAATGTTCTTGGAAAATTACTTTCATCAGAAAACATCGTTCCAAAATAATTTGCAATCATGCCATCATAACGAGCGGTTTGTTCAAAAGTCTTAATCGCAAGGTCAAATCGCGTTGCATGGCAAAGCTTACCTTCGTTTTCGGTTAGTTCAGTCATAATATTAGCATAGTCATCAGGGTTGGTTACTACTGCAACATCTTTATGGTTTTTAGCAGCCGAACGCAGCATGGTTGGACCACCAATATCAATATTTTCAATCGCGTCTTCTAGCGAACAATTTTCTTTGGCAACGGTTGCTTCAAAAGGATATAAATTGACGATAACCATATCAATTGGATCAATACCATGTTCTTTCATTATTGCATCGTCTTGACCACGGCGACCTAATAAACCACCATGAATTTTTGGGTGCAAGGTTTTAACGCGTCCGTCCATCATTTCAGGGAAACCAGTGTATTCAGAAACCTCAGTTATTTTTAAGCCAGCTTCAGAGAGTACTTTATAAGTACCGCCTGTTGACAGTATTTCTACATTGTGGGCTGTAACGAGTTGTTTAGCAAATTCTAAAATACCTGTTTTATCAGATACGCTAATTAAGGCACGGCGGACGGGTTTCATCAAAAATGACTCCAAAATTTAAGGTTTTTATAAGTGTTTATAAGGTTTTAGTTTATGTGGTTTTGTTTAGTGACTTTATTTAGTAATTTTGTATTGTTGAATTTTCTTGCGTAGGGTATTGCGGTTAATCCCTAATATTTCAGCTGTTTTTGTTTGGTTGTAGTCGGTTTTATTTAATACGAATTCGACCATTGGTTTTTCAACTTGACCTATGACCATTTGAAAAAGATCCGTCGGAACTTCTTCCCCAAGCATACTAAAATAGTCTTCTAGGGTAGCGGTTACATTGTTGCTTAATTTATTATTTGTTTTATTCAAAATATCGACCAATTAATTGTTGTTGTAACAGGGAGCTTTCTAATTTATTAAATTCTTTGCGTAGCGTTTTACCGTCTTTTAAATGTTGACAATACCACCCGACATGTTTTCTAGCAATTCTATGACCAGCTTGTTCGCCGTATAGTTTATACAGCCCCTCTAAATGCAGATTTATCGTATTTTTAAATTCTGATAAAGTCGGTTTATCTAGTTGTTCGCCAGTCTTTAAATAGTGTGAAATCTCTCTAAATATCCATGGATAACCCTGTGCGGCTCGACCAATCATTAAACCATTACTAGCGGTATATTTTAATATAAATTTTGCCTGTTGTGGGGAGCAAATATCACCATTTGCGATAACAGGTATCTTGACCGCCTGTTTTACGTGCTTGATGGTTTCATACTCTGCTTCGCCATTAAATTTGTCTGTGCGCGTTCGTCCGTGGATGGTAATCGCCTGCAAGCCAGAATTTTCAGCAAGTTGTGCAATTTCTAACGCATTTATATTTTCTAAATCCGTTCCTGTTCTTATTTTGACGGTAATAGGAACTTCAACAGATTCAATTAATGCAGAGAAAATATCTGCTACTAATTTTGGCTTTGCCATTAAGGCAGAGCCTGCCGCAACATCGCAAACTTTTTTAGCTGGGCAACCCATGTTTAAGTCAATTACTTGTGCACCTTTTGATACTTGCCAAATTGCAGCTTCGGCTATTTCAGTAGGGTTTGTGCCTAATAATTGCACAATTCGTGGAGATTGTTCGCTGTTGGTTGCATGGCGAGAAGAAGATTTTTCTGAATGCCATAACTCTTTTTTAGACGCAACCATTTCAGAAACGGCATAATCAGCCCCTAAATTACGACAAATATCGCGAAAAACAATATCCGTTACGCCAGCCATGGGTGCGAGTGCGAGGGTAGGGTTACTATTTTTTAATAAATCGAACATCTATTTTTTTAAAAAACTAAGTTGTGACCAGTTGTCTAAATTATTTTGCTCAATAAATTGAAAACCCTCACTTTCATAAAACAGAATTAACTCATCTGCTTGGGTTTTTAATAACCCAGACAAAACTAATGTAGCCCCTTTTTTCGTTAGTTTTTTAAATTCAGGGGCGAGTTCTTTTAACGGTCCTGATAAAATATTTGCTAGTAATAAATCAACAGGTTTTTCGGTAAAGTTCTCAACTAGGTCAAATTTTATGTCAGCATTATTACGACGACTATTTTCCTTGCTAGCGGTGATTGCTTGCGGGTCAATGTCTGTTCCTGAAACTGCGTAAGCGCCCAAATTATGTGAAGCTAGTGCCAGTATTCCAGAACCACAGCCATAATCAATAACCGTTTTATTCTTTGGGGCGTGTTTATCGAGCCAAGTTAAACATAGCGAAGTAGTCGGGTGGGTACCTGTTCCAAAAGCCAGTCCAGGGTCTAAAAATAAATTAACTGCGTTTGGGTTATTTTTGTTTGGTAGGTTTTCTTTTTTAATCCAGCTTGGAATAATCCACAGATTTTTACCAAATTGCATAGGTTTGAATTGATCCATCCAAGCACGAACCCAGTCTTTATCTTCTAATTGTTCAATGTTGAACTGGCTTTTATCCAATTCAGGAAGGATTGATAAAACTAACTCAATGATTGGATTAGTATCAACCTCCGCATCATACAAAGCCGTTACTTTTGTTTGTTGCCAAATTTCAGTCGAGCCAATTTCTGGTTCATAAATAGGTTGATCTAAAGCATCAGAAAAAGTAACCGAAGCCGCATTAGCTTCCATAAAGGCATCGCTTAAAGGTTCAGCTAAAGATTCTGTGACCGTTGCATTGATTTGAATCCAGGGCATGATTTGTTCCTTAAAACAGTGTATTAAAAATAGAGAAGAGTTTCCAAGTGAATCTTGGAAACGGAACAAAGGTCTAAAGTTTAAACTTAAACTAAATGCTTTAGTCTATGTTCTAAATAATGGATATTCTTTTGACCTTCACAGAAACCTTGGTCGTTCATGATTTCTTTTTGTAGGTTGATATTGGTTTCAATACCTTGAATAACCAACTCTTGCAATGCAACATCCATACGGCGAATTGCCGTTTGGCGGTCAGAGCCGTAACAAATTAATTTGCCAATCATCGAATCATAATGTGGAGGAACAGGGTAGCCCGTGTAAATATGTGAATCCCATCTTACGCCCAACCCACCAGCAAGGTGTAATCTTTCGATTGTACCCGGTGAAGGAATAAAGTTTTTAGAAGGGTTTTCAGCATTAATACGACATTCAATCGCATGCCCTGTAATTTTTACATCTTCTTGTTTAATCGAAAGAGGTAAACCCATTGCGATTTCGATTTGGCATTTTACTAGGTCAATTCCAGTTACCTGTTCTGTAACCGTATGCTCAACTTGTAAACGGGTGTTCATTTCAATGAAATAAAACTCATCATTTTCATATAAGAACTCAAATGTTCCCGCACCACGATAACCAATTTTTATACAGGCATCTACGCATGATTTACCAATGCGTTGGCGTTGTTCTTCGGTGATACCTAGAGCAGGAGCTTCTTCCACTACCTTTTGATGGCGGCGTTGTATTGAGCAATCTCTTTCACCTAAATGAATCGCTTTACCTTGTCCGTCGGCTAAAATTTGAATTTCAACATGTCGAGGGTTTTCAAGGAATTTTTCCATGTAAACTTCTGGGTTACCAAAAAAACTATCTGCTTCAGATTTTGTTAAAGCAATCGACTTAATAAGATTAGATTCGGTATGTACTACACGCATACCACGACCACCACCACCGCCAGAAGCCTTTATGATAATTGGATAGCCAATTTTTTTAGCTGTGCGTTTGTTTTCATTATCATCTTCGCCAAGCGGACCATCAGAACCTGGAACAGTCGGTACACCAGATGCAACCATTGCTTTTATCGCTTGTACTTTATCGCCCATAATACGGATAGTTTCCGCTTTTGGACCAATAAATATAAAGCCACTTTCTTCAACGCGTTCAGCAAAGTCAGCATTTTCAGATAAAAAACCATAACCAGGGTGAATTGCTTCCGCATCGGTAATCTCAGCCGCCGCGATAATGGCAGGAATACTCAAATAACTTAATGAAGAAGAAGCCGGACCAATACAAACAGACTCATCGGCTAATAAAACATGCTTTAAGTTGGCATCTGCTTCAGAGTGGACAGCAACCGTTTTAATGCCTAATTCTTTACAGGCACGCAAAACGCGTAGTGCAATTTCGCCACGGTTTGCAATTAATATTTTTTCAATCATTTTAGCTCACCCGTTTTAATTTATTCGATAACAAATAGTGTTTGACCAAATTCAACAGGGTCAGCGTTTTGAACAAGAATGCGTTTAATTGTGCCAGATACTTCTGCCTCAATTGGGTTCATTATTTTCATGGCTTCGATAATACATAGGGTATCACCAACAGAAACTTGATCACCAACAGAAACAAATGCATCTGAATCAGGAGAACTAGATGAATAGAAACTACCCACCATCGGAGAAGTAATTTGTGTACCTGAAATAGCTTCTTCCGCAACAGGAACCGCATCAACCGGTACTGCTGGGGTTGCAACCGCCGCCGCAGGTATTGTTGCCGCTTGTACAGCAGGGGCAGAAACCATTACCTGTTCTTTATTACGAGTGATGCGAACATTACTTTCACCCTCTTTAATTTCTATCTCGGCAATGTCTGACTGCTCAACGATTTCGATTAGTTTACGAATTGAACGAATATCCATATTGTTTTTTCCTTTACGCTATGGTTAGCGTGGCGTTTTAGTCTTGATTTTATCAACAGCGGCGGCAAGAGCTAGCTGGTAACCAATAGTACCAAGCCCAGCAATTACACCTTCTGCGATGTCTGAAAAATAAGAATGTTGTCTGAACTCTTCTCTTTTATGAATGTTTGATAAATGTACTTCAATAAAAGGAATGTTAACGGCACTAATGGCATCGCGAATTGCAACACTAGTATGAGTGAAAGCGGCAGGGTTAATAATAATAAAATCAACATCATTCATCGCATCGTGAATACACTCTACAATTTCATGCTCGGCGTTACTTTGAAAGTTGTACAAACGAACTTCATATTCGTCAGCAAGAACCTCAAGTTCAGAAATAATGTCTTCAAGTGTTTCATGACCATAAATATCAGGTTCACGGCGACCCAGCATGTTTAGATTTGGGCCATTTATAACTAATATAGTTGCCATAATATTATTGTCAGCTTAGTTTAAGTGCCAATATTATAGCGTAACGAGGATTAGGTTGTAACAACTTTCTTAAAAAGAGATGAAAAGACCTAAACAGTTGTGATGTTAGTTATTCAGTGTGTCGCTAAGTCTTTGGCGGTACCCCCCCCCTGGCACTTTTTATTTTTATGCCTAATCTGTTTTAACTTTAAGTAAAAACTAGGGAGGGTTTATGTTGAAATTGTTAACAATTATTATTACTATAAGTATAAGGAAGTTTAATCTTTCGTTCGTATCTTTGGCTGTTGCTGTTGC
>CAYMAW010000071.1:0-6558 GCA_964388565.1 uncultured Piscirickettsiaceae bacterium
CATGTAATCGGCTCGGTTGATGGGTTTTTATTGGGAGTGATAATGTTAATTTTTTCTTTTGGTTTATATGAATTATTCATTTCAAAAATTGATGCGGCAGAAAAAGGTAATAATTCGAGTAAAATTTTAATTATTCATTCACTTGATGATTTAAAAGATAAATTAGCAAAAGTTATTTTAATGATTTTAGTCGTTATGTTTTTTGAACAAGCCGTATTTTTAAAACCAGATGGACCGTTAGAGCTTCTGTATTATGCAACAGCAATCGCCTTGGTTGCGTTGGCATTATTTTTATCATATAAATCTTACGATAAGCATTGAGGTTAATATTTTCTTACCTGCCCTTGGCACTTTTTGCTTTTTAATTTAAAAAGCAAAAAGTGCCAAGGGCAGGTAGATGAAACTCTTATCTATAAAATAAACTGTGATAAATCTTGATCTTGCACTAGATCGCCCAGTCTATTTTCTACAAATTTGGCGTTAATACTAACGCTTGTGCCTGGTTTTTCAGACGCATCGAATGAAACTTCTTCGAGTAAATGCTCTAACACGGTGTGTAGTCGTCTTGCCCCGATATTTTCGGTTCTGTCATTTACTTCATAAGCAATTTCTGCCAAGCGTTGAATGCCACTTTCTTCAAAGATAACTTCGACACCTTCGGTTGAAAATAGGGCGGTGGCTTGTTTGGTTAGTGCGGCTTTTGGTTCGGTTAAAATGCGTTTGAAGTCATCTACTTCAAGTGAACTTAATTCAACGCGAATAGGTAAACGACCTTGTAGTTCTGGAATTAAGTCGGATGGCTTAACTAAATGGAAAGCGCCTGATGCAATGAATAAAATATGGTCTGTTTTAATCATGCCATATTTTGTCGAAACGGTACAGCCTTCAATAAGCGGTAATAAATCGCGTTGTACGCCTTCTCGTGAAACATCGCCTCCAGAGGATTCTTGTTTTTTAGCAACCTTGTCAATTTCATCAATAAAGACAATGCCTTGTTGCTCGACACTTTCTAAGGCTTTCGCTTTAATTTCTTCTTGGTCAATTAATTTTGATGCTTCTTCTTCGGTTAGCACTTTTAGTGCTTTTTTAATCGTCATTTTTTGAGTGTGTTTTTTGCCTTGATTTAAGCTTTCAAACATACCTTGTAATTGGTCCGTCATTTCTTCCATGCCGGGAGCACCCATAATCTCTACATGTGTTGGTCGGCTAGTAAGGTCAACTTCGATTTCTTTATCGTCTAAATTACCTTCGCGTATTTTTTTACGAAATTTTTGGCGAGTATCAGACATATTGTCATAACTTTCTTCTTCTCGACCACGCGCAGGTGGTAGTAAAATATCTAGCACACGATTTTCGGCTAAATCTTCTGCTTTGCGTTTGTTCTTCTCGACGGCTTGTTCGCGTTGCATTTTAACCGCACTTTCCATAAGGTCTTTAATGATGGAATCAACTTCACGACCAACATAACCTATTTCAGTGTATTTTGTTGCTTCTACCTTTATAAAAGGTGCATTAGCTAATTTTGCTAAACGACGGGCTATTTCTGTTTTTCCGACACCCGTTGGACCAATCATTAAAATATTTTTTGGGGTTATTTCTTGGCGCATATCTTCTGGAAGTCGCGCACGACGCCATCTATTTCTTAGTGCGATGGCAACGGATTTTTTGGCGTTTTCTTGCCCAATAATATGGGTATTTAGTTCATATACAATTTCTTTTGGCGTCATCATTTTTAGAAAAATTTCCTGTTTTAATGTTTAATTTTAGTTATTATAAAGTAATATTTTCAATAGATATAAAAGAACAATGGAACAGCAAATAAAATTTACAAAAATGCACGGTTTAGGCAATGATTTTATGGTCATAGATGCCATCAATCAGCAAATAGACTTAAATGAAACCTTAATAAAAAAATGGGCAGATCGTCATTTTGGTTTAGGCTTTGACCAGTTATTATTGGTCGAAGAATCAAATAAAACCGATTTTAAATATCGTATTTTTAATGCCGATGGCTCAGAAGTAGAACAGTGTGGCAATGGTGCGCGTTGTTTTGCTAAGTATGTATTCGACAAAGGCTTAACTAATCAAATTGAAATAGAGGTCGAAACCTTGTCAGGGATAATAACCCTATTATTAGTAGGGGATGATCAGGTGCAGGTTAATATGGGCTTGCCTAACTTTTCTCCGCAAAGCTTGCCGTTTAATTTTGCGGTAGAGCAGGATATTTATTCAATAGATATTGATCTAGGCAGAAGTCAAATGGATAGTGTAAATATTGGTGCGGTTTCGGTAGGAAACCCACATGCCGTATTGATTGTGGACGATATGGAACATGCTCCTGTTGCCGAATGGGGTGAAAAAATTGAATCGCATAGCTTGTTTCCTGAAAGAGTAAATGTAGGCTTTGCTCAAATTGTTTCAGATTCGCAAATAAATCTAAGAGTTTATGAACGAGGTGCGGCTGAAACGCTAGCCTGTGGAACGGGAGCTTGTGCGGCAATGGTTGTATTAAAAAAATGCCGACTCCTACAATCGGATGTTGTAACCGTTTCTTTACCTGGCGGAGATTTGATTATTGAGTGGAATGGTAATATAAATTCACCGATTATGATGACTGGCCCAGCAGAAAGTGTATTTGATGGAGTAATTGATTTTGAATAAAATAATACAAGCAGAAGAAGTGGCTGGTTATTTAAACGAAAATCGTGAATTTTTTCATGTGTTTCCTAACCTCTTGAGTGAACTTAGTGTGCCACACCCGAAAACGGGCAAGGCGATTTCTTTAATTGAACATCAAATAGCGAAATTGCGTATTCAGCGAGAGCAACTACAAATAGAAGTTGATACATTAAAAGATATTGCTGGCGAAAATGGTGAATTGTTGCATAAAGTTTATCTGCTTACCAATGCGTTATTGGCGGCTAAAACTGACCAAGAAGCGATTGATGCTATTTATAAAGTTTTGAAAGAAGAGTTTTTGGTTGAGCATCTAGCATTAGTTTCTTGGGATGTTCCACTAGGAAATGTGTCAGGTATAGCCCAGTTAGGTTTTAGCCAAGATTGGTCTATTGCATTAAAAACAAGATTAGATTTAACTGAACCCGTTTGTGGTTTATTAGATGATGAATGGCAAAGAGGTCTGTTTCAAACTAATCAAAATATCGAATCGGCTTGTATTTTACCACTGGGTAACAAACGAACTTGGGGTGTGTTAGCGATGGGTGCAACTTCTAGTCGTTTTAGTGATGAGCTAGGCACTTATTTTTTAAAAATGATCGCTCGAATGATAACAGAACGCCTAAAACGCTTGTTTGAGTAGTTCTAGTTAAGTATTAAATATGCTCTCTGGGCAAAAAATGCTATATAGAGAGACCTTTGCACAAGACTAATCACGACTAAAAATGGCTATATTTCATCCTCTTTCACCTAAAAAAGCACGCAATAGCTAGCTATTACGCTTATTTTTTAGGCAAAACAGGCTAAATTATATCTAATTTTTAGTTCGCAATTACCTTGCGCAAAGGTCTCATAGAGTAATCTTTTCAAGTAGTCTATCTAGCGAACCAGCTTGTTTTTTAAAGCATTGGTAAGATTTTTTGCCTTCAATCTCTTGCTGTATCGGGTTGTTTGCAAGTGAGATTAATTGTTGTGCTAATTCATCTTTGTCTTTGACCACAATAACAGCATTTTGTTGTTGAAACTCTGCAAACAAAGCTTGTAAATTTTGAAAGTATTGCCCTGAAATTGTTGGTTTAGCGAGGGTCGCAGGTTCCATAATGTTATGACCGCCAAAGGGAACGAGACTGCCACCAATAAATGCGACATTGGATAAATTAAACCATAGCATCATTTCACCCACGGTATCGGCTAAATATACTTGGCAGTTTTCGGTAATAGTTTCATTTTTTGAGCGAATAGCTAACGACATATTGCTAGGCATTTTACTGACTAATTTAGCAACTTCTGTAAATCTTTCGGGGTGTCTTGGAGCTAATATTAATAATGCGTTCGGCTGGATTTTTAATAGTTGTTGGTGTGATTTTAATAAAATTTCTTCTTCTGTTTCATTGTTTTCAACCGAACCGTGCGTACTTGCGGCAACCCAAATAAAACGATTTTTTAGTTGATGTTGTTGTTTAAATTGTTCAGTATTTTCGGCTAGCTGGTTTGGAAGCTCAATCGCCGATTTTATATTTCCTAGCGTAAAAATATGTTCTTTATTAATGCCTAATTTCTTAAAATTTTCAGCATCTTGTTGGAATTGTGCGGCAATAAATTGTGTCTTGTTGAGGGCATCAGCAACTAATTTACCTGTATATTTTTGATAAGCACGAAAAGATTTATCTTTTAAGCGTGCATTGGCTAAAATTAGTGGAATGTTTTGTTGATGGCAAGCATCGTATAAATTTGCCCAAATTTCAGTTTCAATCATAATCACTAATTCAGGTTGAATTTGTTTTAAAAATCGTTTTACCGCAAAAGGGTAGTCGTAAGGAATCATTTGGTGCTGAATTTCAATAGGTGAAAAATTAAGGGCTTGCACTGCCCCTTGAATTGAGCCACTGGTGACGGTAATAGGTTTGTTGGGATATTGTTGTTTAAGTGCTTTTAATAACGGGAAAATAGAGCGGGTTTCACCAACCGATACGGCATGAATCCAGATGCCTTTTTTTGCAAATTTTGTAGGGTTAAAGCCAAAACGAGATTTAAAGCAATTTGGTATTTTAATCCCTAATTGTTTGGCTTTTTTACATCGTTTAACAGCTTCATAAATTACAATAGGTAAAAGAATAAACAGTAATAAACGATATAAAAAAAGTGACATAATACCTAAATCCTACAAGTGCTTGCACACATATAGCGCAAGATTTTGATTAGTATAGCAAATTTTAATTCTTTGGGAATATCAATAAGTATTCCACTCGAATTAAAATTGTTCTACAAATCAATATCGTACACTATATATGCACAATCACTTGCAGAATTTAGGTGATAAATTATTTATTTAAATCGTAAATTTGAATCACACCAGCTAACTGTTCATTTGATTTAACTAATAGTGAGGTAATTTTTTTATCATTCATAAACTCTTCAGCGGTTGATAAGCGTTCATTTTCATCAATCATCATTGGGCTAGTTGTCATAATATCTTGTGCGGTTTTATTCATAATGTTATTGGAGTCTAATTCCATGTGACGGCGTAAATCACCATCAGTAATTACGCCAACACCATTATCAACAATACATAAACCAAGTCTGCCATCGTTCATGGTATGGATAATTTCTTTCATCGTCGCAGAACTTGTAACGAAAGGTAAGTTTTTGGTATTCATCTCATGCTTAACTTTGGTTAATAATTTACGCCCCAAGCTTCCACCAGGGTGAAAACGGGCAAAATCATGTGGTTGAAAATTTCGTGCTTCCATCAATGCAACGGCTAGGGCATCGCCCATGACTAAGGTCGCGGTGGTGGAAGAAGTCGGTGCGAGTTGCAACGGGCAGGCCTCTTTAGGTACGGCAATGTTTAGATGGAAATGTGAGTTTTTTGCCAGTGTTGAGTTTGGCTTTCCTGTCATGGAGATAATGATATTTTTATTATCTTTTAAAAAAGGCAATAATTTAATCACCTCTTCGGTTTCGCCAGAATTAGAAAGGGCAATAAAAACATCTTCTTGAGCAACCATACCTAAATCACCATGGAAAGCTTCGCCAGGGTGCATAAAAAAACATTGCGTTCCTGTACTTGCCATCGTAGCCATAATTTTAGTGCCAATTAGTCCAGACTTACCCATGCCACAAATAACCACTCGTCCATTGGTCTTTAAGATAGCTTTTACTGCACCATCAAATTGAGAGTCTAATTGCGATGCTAAATTAGCAATGGCTTCGGCTTGTATTTTAAATACATCTTTTGCTATGTTTTGATAGTTAAGTGACATAAGTTCCCTTTAAAATTTATACGCTACATGTAGATTATGGAAATCTGTACCAGGATTTGGCATTTTTATATTGGCATTTGAATAGTGTAAATAACGATAGCCAACTTCATAATTTTTATTTGCGTATCCAAAACCAAAAACATTACCAAATTGGAATAAAGTTGATTTGTTTTCATTCTCTAATATAGTATCAGAAATGATTTGTGGGCCAGCCCCTAATTCAAAATAGGCTTGTTGGAATATTGTGGGAGAAGAATAACGAAAAATAGGGTGGATACCAACAATAAAACCGTTTTTATTGGTAGGGTTATCTAGCGTAGATTGCCAAAAATTAGCATTAATTTCCATTCTACCGCTTATTTTTAAGTTTTTGCTTTCATAAATACTTTCTAACCAGTCCGCGCCTAATGCCAAGCGGGCATGTCTAATTGTGTTATCTGTACCCATATCAAGAGAAAAAGTTAGTTTGTCTGTATTAACATTTGGGCTTAAAGAGCAGGGTGCTTTGCCTTGATAACAAGCAAAAGCAAATGAAGCAATGGCTCCGATAATAGTCGTCTGCATCAGTGCATCGTTAGATGTATCAAAGCTTTCATGGTTTTCAGAAGCGAAAAGATTT
>CAYMAW010000072.1:0-6504 GCA_964388565.1 uncultured Piscirickettsiaceae bacterium
CTATTAGTCCATTAACAATTTCTTTTATATAGTCGAAATTATCTTCCTTAATGGCATTTAATAATGTTTCTACTATGGTAGGATTTTCGGTAAGATGTGAATTGTTGGCCATATATAGGTTACTTTGTATTATTATTTTGTTGTTATTTTGGTATAAAAAAAGGGCAGTTATGCCCTTTTTTTTAAACTTTACATTGCTTAATTTTTATACATCTTCATCTTCTAGGATCATATTTTTTACGCCACCAGACTTTCTGTTATGGCTACCTATTTTTTCTTTGTGTTTGATGATTTGGCGATCTAGTTTATCAACTAAGCCATCAATTGAAGCATACATGTTGTCTCCAGTATGCTCTGCAAAAAGATCTTTTCCTGAAGCGTGTACAGTGGCTTCGGCTTTTTGCCCTTGTTTTTCTACGGATAATATTGTGTGTGCAATGGTAACATGGTCAAAGTGGCGGGTAAGTTTTTGCATTTTTTCAGTAACATAATTTCTTAAAGCATCGGTAATTTCTACATGGTGACCAGTGATATTAATTTGCATAGTTTTTTCCTTGAATTGTTAGCGTCTTTAATTTTATCTATTATTTATTTAAACTTTAAAGGCGTTATTTAGTTGTACTTTCAAATGTTATTTCAAAACTTTCAAATTTAGTATAGCATAGTTTTTTGGAGAGTAAAATACTGTTTTTATCCGAATAAAATATAGATTTTTAGCCAGTAAAAAATAATTGGCGGTTGTTAAGTGCTTCCTTAAGAAAGCTCTAAATAATTAAAAGAGGGGTGCCCCTGGCATTTTTTACTGGGAGGGCTTAATGTATTTATTTGAAGTCTTTTCCAAGATACACGCGTTTAACATTTTCATCATTCAAGATCTCTTCAGGTGTACCTTTTGCTAAGATTGTTCCGGCATTTAAAATGTAAGCTCTATCGCAAACGCTTAAGATTTCTCGTACATTGTGATCGGTAATTAAAATGCCGATGCCTTTCTTTTTTAAGAAAAGAATAATGCTTTGAATATCTTTAACGGATAGAGGGTCAACTCCTGCAAACGGCTCATCTAGCAATATAAAACTGGGTTCCATTGCTAATGCACGAGCGATTTCAACACGCCTTCTTTCACCACCCGAGAGAGCTTGACCTAACTGCGTGGTAATGTGTCCAATTTGTAAATCATCGACTAGGTTATTGTATATTTCTTTGCGTCTTTTTTGACTTATTCCATCACGCATTTCTAAAATAGCCATGATATTTTGTTCGACGGTTAATTTCCTGAAAATAGAAGCTTCTTGCGGTAAATAACCAATACCTAGGTTTGCTCGTTGATCAATTGATAGTTTACTTATTTCTTTATCGTCTAGATAAATTTCACCTTTATCATTTTTAACTAACCCCATCATCATATAAAAAGTGGTGGTTTTTCCTGCACCATTTGGGCCTAATAAACCGACGACCTCGCCACTTTTTACAGAGAGGTCAACATCGGTTACAACCACTCTTTTATTGTAGCTTTTAGCTAAGTTTTTAGCTTGAAAGTGACCCATTTATTCCTCACCCGTGTTGATGAATATTACTTTAATTCGCTCTTGTTTATCGGGGTTGCCTTTTGCTTGTATGGTCTTTTTGACGGAATCATAAAAAATGCTTGAACCCGTAATAGAGTTTTTTCCTGCTTGAGTTATTTTTGCGTTACCTTCAAATTGAATAGTCTTGGTTTTTGCTTGATAGGTTATTTTATTGGCTTGACCTTTTACCTCTGTTTTATCTTCTTCAATATAGGTTGAAAAAATGGCAGGGGCACCCCTTATAATGGCTTTTGACATTTTTTGATTAGGGTGGTAAATCGTTACTTTATCACCTCTTATCGTTAGTTTACCTTGAATGATGACGACATTACCCTTGTAAACACTGATGCCTTTTTTTTCTTGAGCGGTAAGAGAGTCAGCAGAAATTTCAATTGGAATGGGTTTTTCAGCACTGTGAGCAACATTTAAGAACAAAAGATAACCAATGAATATGCTAGTTATTATTTTCAAATTAATACTTCCTGTTAGTTATTAAGTTCAGTATCTTAATAGGTTGGGCTAGAATGAATAAGGGTTGTTTTTATATTGCCTTTAAATTGGTAAGTACCCGTTTTTAAATTGGCAGAAAATTGATCACCTACAACCGTTAAATTTTCTTGTTTTAAATGGGTTGTCGTCTCGCTCACAATCATTTTATCAGTATCATTATAAGTGATTTTTTCGGTATTGAGGATTTGTGTGCGTTGGTTTTTTTTATTTATTATCTTTATTTGCACATTATCAGAAAGTTCAATTGTTTGGTCGGCATTTGTTTTTGCTTGTTTACTGCTAATCAAAAAAGTTTGGTTAGGTTTATCTTTAATTATTAGTAGGTCAGTCGTTTCACTTGTTTTAGAAATGTTTTGAAAGGTGGTTTTTTTAGAGGTTAAATAAGTCTGTATGGAAGCGTCTTGTTTATTCGGTAATTGCCAAGTTCTTACATCATTAAATTGCCAACTGGCATCGAGTTTCTTTTGAGGTAAATTGTCAGTATTTGAATTAGTTAAAAGGCTCATAAACTCATCTTGGTTATTTTTTAAAACCAAAAAGATACTAATAACAATTACCACAAAGGCATAAAATCGCTTAGACTTTCTCACGCAAATAAAAATCCATGTGTTGTTGCCATAGGTTTTGAGACTTAAGAATTAATTCACACACCTCTCTCACACAGCCTTGACCGCCAATGTATTTAGAAACCAAAGGGGTTCGTTTAATCACTTCAAAATCCGCATCTTTAGGGCAAACCGCTAAGCCAACACGGATTAGAATCGGCAAATCTAAAATATCATCGCCCATATAAGCTACCTCTTCAAATGAAAGGTTTAGCTTGTTAATAAGCTCCATAAAAGTAGGTAGTTTGTCGGGTCTTCCTTGGTATACATGCTTGACCTTTAAGTTTTTCATTCTTAAATCAATGAGAGGCGACTCGCGTCCAGTAATAATGGCTATTTCAATGCCACTATTTTGTAACATAACCATACCGTGACCATCTCTAGTATAGAAAGTTTTATACTCAATTCCATTGTCACCAAAATACAGTTTATTGTCAGATAAAACGCCGTCAATATCCAAAATAAGTAATTTTATTTTTGAGGCCTTATCAATTATTTCTTGAGAATAATTCATCTTTACCCACCCGTTGTTCTAAAGTATAACGAAACAAGATAAGCAACAAAACTAAGGGTTAAAATAATTCCAGCCTTCTTGCCAATAACCGCTTTTCCATTTCTAGGTAATGCCAAAGCTAGCATAATTATAGTTAATAATAACATGATAGGGTAGTCAAGCGTAAGGGTTGTTTTATCAACAATAGACGGGGCAAGTAAGGCAGGCATTGCCATAACCGCTAACAGATTAAATAGGTTAGAACCTAAAATGTTACCAATCATTAAATCAGCTTCACCTTTCTTAGCCGCTGTAATCGCCGCCGCTAATTCAGGCAAACTCGTTCCAATAGCCACAATAGTTAGCCCGATGATAACATCTGGAATCTCGAAAAATTTAGCAATATCAACCGCACCAGAAACCATTAATTTTGCACTAATGATTAAAACGATTAGTCCACCGACTAAAATAAAGATAGACTTTTTTAAAGGAATTTCTTCTTTATCATCTAACTCTTGAACCGTATCAGCAGCAAGTGGATCGTCTGTGCCCTCAACCTGTTTATTCGCTCGAATCATCCAAGTCATTACAATAACAAGTAAACTAATAAAATAATACCGTCAGTAGTATCTAAATCATTATCTAGTATCAGTAGATAACCGATAATGGTTATCCCTAAAACAATTGGGAACTCTCTTTTAAGTAATGAAGATTTAACCACAATAGGAGAAATAATCGCCGCCACACCTAATACAAGAGCGATATTCGCAATGTTTGAACCAATTACATTACCAATTGCTAAACCTGGGCTATTATCTACGGAGGCTAGAATCGCCACTAAAATTTCAGGAGCAGATGTACCAAATCCTAAAACCACCACACCGATAATTAAAGGGGAAATAGATAAATGTTTTGAAACGCTCGCCGCACCATCAATAAAAAGATCGGAACTCCAAACAAGTAAAATTAAACCAATAATTAAGAGGGCAGAAGGTAGTAAAAGAGTCGTCATGTTTTATATTTGTCTATATCTTAAAAACGGTATTATAATGTTATTTTTAAAAAAAATCTTATATAAAAATAGAGGTAAGCAATGGAAAATGTTTTAGTTGGAGTAAAGGGCTGGCAGTATGAAAACTGGCAAGGACAATACTATCCCGAAGACCTACCAGAAGACTGGCAACTAGATTTTTATAGCAATCAGTTTTACTGTACATTAATCCCTCAAAACCAATGGCTTAACTGGACAGAAGAAGACATAGGGGAAGTCGCAGAAACACTTGAAGGCGAAAGTTTTTATTTTACGCTAGAAGTGAAAAAATGCCAGGGGGGGGTACAATTACAAAGAATTAAAGATATATTAGGCTCTTTATTTCATGGTATTTTAGTTTCTGATATTGTTAATGACGATTTTTATCAAAATTTATCCGTTAAAGTAACCATAAAATCAAAACAACCAATAATAAATAACGATTGGAGTTTTAAGTTTAACGACGACTATTATGCAGGGTTTCCAATGTTAGAATTAGACCTTGCTATTTTATCAATAGAGCAAAAAAAAACCTGCTTAACAGAACTTAAAAACTCTTTACCTATGCAAGAAAAAGGGTTAATTTATATAAAAAATACAGAAAAAAATGCAGACAATAATATCAATGTTGAAAAAGCCATAGAGTTTCAAACGCTAGCGGAATTATTGGGGCTGTAGTGATGATAGTTAAAGATTAAAATCATTAGAGTATTTATTCTCAGTTTTATGTTATTCTAGTAACAAGAACAATTATTATCTAAGGAAAAAACATGGAAAATAAACAATATGCAGGTTTTTGGATTCGAGTAGTCGCTTCTTTAATCGACACTATCTTATTAATTGGTTTAACCGCTATTCCAATAACATTGATTTATGGAGCGGCATATTGGGAAGGTGAACAATATTTTTATGGAATTTGGGATATTTTGATAAATTATCTAGCCCCCTTTATTTTAGTCACTTGGTTTTGGGTTCGATTTTATGCAACACCCGGCAAAATGTTATTAAATTTAAAAGTGCTTGATGCAGAAACGGGTGAAGGCCTAACCGTTATGCAAGCCATTGGTAGATATTTTGCCTATTTTGTTTCCATTATCCCATTATTTCTAGGTCTGTTTTGGGTCGGCTTTGATAAGAAAAAGCAAGGCTGGCATGACAAACTAGCAGGCACAGTTGTGGTTAGATACAAAAAAGAAGAAACCTCAGTTAAGTTTGAAAAAACAGATTTGTAAAATAGAGTATTTAGTCTGGAAACCGATTATAAAACCAAACAGCTAGAAAAAGACATAGTTTTACTGACCCTGAAAATTAACAAAGAAAAACAAATGAATAGAAAAGTCGAGTTGAACAAAATATTCTTAGACAAAAAACAAGACTTACAAGCTATCCAGAAAGGAACTTGCTTAATCCATTAACAAGTTGGTGAATTAAGCTGTTTTTTCTTGATATTCACATTCATCATAAATTGTACAAGCACCGCATTTTGGTTTTCTTGCCATGCAGATGTATCTGCCGTGTAGAATCATTAGGTGGTGTGCAGGGATAAGGTGTTTTTTTGGCACATGTTTGAGTAGTTGTTTTTCAACTTCTAGTACATTTTTGCCAGGGGCGATATTGGTACGGTTTGAAAATCTAAAAATATGAGTATCAACCGCCATAGTGGGTTGTCCAAATGCGGTGTTTAAAACTACATTTGCTGTTTTCCTACCAACGCCTGGTAGGGCTTCTAGTTCTTTTCTGGTTTGTGGTATTTCTGAATTATGCAGGTTAATTAGCATTTCGCAGGTTTTGATTATGTTTGCACCTTTGGTGTTGTATAGTCCAATGGTTTTTATGTATTCTTTTAAGCCGTCTAAACCTAAGTCAAAAATAGCTTGTGGGGTATTGGCGATAGGGTAGAGTTTGTCGGTTGCTTTGTTAACGCCTTTATCGGTTGATTGTGCCGAAAGAATAACGGCAATTAATAGTTCAAAATTGCTTGAATAATTTAGCTCTGTTTTAGGGTTAGGGATTGCTTTTGCCAGTTTGTCGAAAATAGCTAGGCGTTTTTGTTTGTTCATGCCTAAACTTTTTCCGTTACAATTTGTATGCCTAATTTGTTCTCTTTTTTAGTTTTCTTTTTTATATCGTAAGCATTTTTTAATGCCACAATTAAGCCTAAACCAATAAATGCTCCCGGCGGTAAAATTGCTAATAAGACAGGTTTGTATCCTTCGGGAAGGTAGAGTGTCATGCTTGCAGCAAACTCACCAAATAATAAATCCATTTGGTCAAATAGTGTGCCGTTGCCAATTATTTCTC
>CAYMAW010000073.1:0-6452 GCA_964388565.1 uncultured Piscirickettsiaceae bacterium
CCTGCGCATGACGGCATCAAAAGCCGTTGCCTTACCGCTTGGCGATAGCCCTGTATTATCATCTTAAAGTAAGTGTGAACATCTACTCCAAGAACAGGTGCGTATTATCCACTTAAAATTAATCAAAGCAAGTTATTTTTTTTAATTTTCTAATTTTTTTAATAAACGATTAAGTGATTTATTGCTTTTAAAGTAACCTTGATATTTCTTTCCTAACTCTATCGCCTCATCTTTTTTATTTAATTTAACTTTAACTTTTATTAAGTGTAAAAATACTTCAACATCTTTCTCTAAGCCAAATGCTTTTTCAAGTAGTCTCTCTGACTTGTGATATTCTTCTTTTTGGTAAGCTAACCAACCTAAGCTATCAATAATATAAAATGAATTAGGATTCAATCTATTCGCGGTTTCTAACAAAATCGCCGCTTGCTCTAACTTTATTACATGTTCTACATAATAATAACCTAGTGCATTTAACGCATCAACATGACTTGGATCAACTTCAAGTATCGCTAATAAATTGCGTTCATATTGACCAAATTTTTTCACATCATATAAAATATAAGCTTGTAAAAGTAATATATCTATATTTTTTGGGCTTACCTCTAATGCAAGCTGATACTCTGCAATTGCTTGATGGTTTTTTTGAGATCGTTGATAGAAAAAAGCCGCCGCTCTATAAATCTTTAGTTTGTCCTTTATCGTTCTTGGGGTTAATTGTTTTAATCGTTGAATTGTTTTAGCTAGCCCTTTACTTTGAAAATTTATTTCTAACAGATTTAACTGTGCATCAAGATAATAATTAGACTTCAGATTAACCTGTGAAAAATAAAGAACCGCCTTTTCGTTATTTTTTCGGCGTTGCTCGCTAACACCCAAGTAATAGATTGCGACGGGAAAATAACGCCTATCTCTTTTTAAAATCTGTAAATTATCTATTGCCTCTCCAAGTTCCTGGTTATCTAACTGCAATAAAGCTAAAGACAACCTAGACTTAGAAAAACTGGCTTCACCATCAACAATCGCCTGATACCTAACTTTTGCTTTTAATAAATACCCCGCTCTAACTTCTAACCTAGCCAGTGCATCCTGCAAACGCCAGTCACTTGGCTCCTTAACGACTTGTGGTTCAATTTTAGCGATACCTTCTTTGTAACGACCTAAATTGAAATAACTATTCGCTAACAAGTAATAATTTTCTTTTTTAATTCCTAACATGTATTCGGAGTGGCTCTCACCCATACTAGCGTACAAATCAATAGATTTTTTTAACTTCGTTATTGCAAGTGTATATTCTAAATAACTCTCTGCGGCTGATCCCACTGCAAAAATAGCGGCCAAATTATCAGGATAAGCCATTTCTATCTTTTTTAAGAAAGCTAGACCATAGCGTTTAGAAACAGATGTTGAGACCCTTAAAGAAGTTTCAACCAACTTTCTATCTAAACTCGTTGTCGATAAAGCAATATATTTCTGCCACTTTATATAAGCTCCCTCAACATTCCCTGCTCTTAATTCTAAAAGATATGCAGACATCCAAGGTAAACTTTCTTTAGGAGAAATATCTAACCAAAGGTTTGTAGAGGCACTAATCGCCTGTTCATCTAGTGTCTGCATAGAAAGATTAAATACTCTTTCTGCTAGCTTAGCGTCTCTAGTCTCAACCGCTAAAGGATAAAGGATATTAAAGGCGGCACTTGATTGTTGCCTTTTAACCAACATTTCTGCCAACAATACTTTGTACATCATTTCAGCCGTCATATTTGAAGGCTGATATTTCTTTTCATCTTCTATCGACTTATTAACCTCCTGCTCATTCACAACTTCTTTTTCAACACTTACTGGCGTACCTTTTTCCTTGCTTGTTATTTGAGAACATGCACTAAAAAATGTGACAATTAGTAAAAAACTAACTTTTGATAACGATAAAAAAAACTTAAACACAATAATTTTTCCACTTATAACTTGCAATTAGGTACATAATTTAGCAAAATTACAGCTCTTAGACTATACTTATTTTGTTCTATTTTTTATATTAGGTACTTTTTTTTAACCGATGAAGCTATTTGTACTGGGCGTAAACCACGAAACAGCCCCTATTGAAATTCGAGAAAAAATTTCTTTTTCTAGTGAAAAAATACAAAAGGCATTGTCACAACTAAAAAAAATTGGCTCAGATAACGAAATAATAATTTTATCAACCTGTAACCGAACCGAACTTTATTGCAATTTAAAATCCATCTCTCAAGAAACACTGCAAGAATGGTTACATGATTATTTCAATTTAACGCATAACAGCCTTGACCAATACCTATACCACTACTCCGATAAAGACGCCATTAAACACATTATGCGTGTTGCAAGCGGTTTAAACTCACTTGTTATGGGTGAACCCCAAATTTTTGGTCAAATAAAAAATGCCTACAATATTGCAATCAAAAACAACACTATCCACCAACATTTAGATTATTTATTTCAGCATGTATTTAAAACAGTTAAACAAATCAGGACGGATACCGCGATAGGCTCTAGCCCCGTTTCGATAGCGTTCTCTGCCGTGGCTCTTTCAGAACAGTTTTTTGGAAAACTAACCGAAAAAACCGCACTATTAATTGGGGCAGGTGAAACCATTGAACTCGTTGCTCGTCATCTGCATGAACGAAAAATTGGCAAGCTAATTATTGCCAATAGAACCATCGAACGAGCTCATCACATATCAGAACAACTTAACGGATTCGCAATTAACTTAAAAGAAATTGAAGCACATTTGCATGAAGCTGATATGATTATCTCTTCAACAGGAGCTGACGAAATTATCATCTCTAAAAAAATGGTCACAAAAAGCTTTAACCTCCGTAAAAATAAACCTATGTTTATGGTAGATATTGCAGTACCAAGAGACATCGACCCTAACATTGCAAGCTTAAATAATGTATATCTCTACACCGTTGACGATTTAACCAATATAATTAATGAAAACAAACAATCACGACAAGACGCCGCTTTAGCGGCAGAAGAAATCGTTGAGGCACAGGCAAGTAACTTTATGGCACGACATCAAGCGATAATTAAAGCAAACCCCTTGATCCAAGCTTTTAGAGAACAAGCACGCCAGTATAAAGACAAATCAATTACAGAAGCCCTACAACAATTAGAAAATGGCGACCAAGCCGAAGAAGTCATTAAAAAGCTTGCCAATCAGTTAACCAACAAACTATTACACACACCAACCACAAACATACACAAAGCAGGCTTAGAAGGTCAACAGCATGTTATAGATTCGGCACAAACAATTTTGTTAAACCCCGAACAATCATAAAAAAGACAAAAATATAAATGAAAGATTCCATTCGTAAAAAGCTAGAAATATTGGTCGAAAGACTAGAAGAAGTAAACCACTTAATTTCTGACCCAGAAGTCATAGGTAACCAAAAGAAATTTAGAGTACTGACCAAAGAATATGCACAAATTTCACCGATTGTAGAAACTTTTTTAAACTATTGTTCTGCCGATGACGACTTGAATGAAGCCAAAGACATGATTCGCTCAGGCGACCCTGAATTAAAAGAAATGGGACAAGAAGAACTACCTGAATTAAATAAAAAAATCGCAGGGTTTGAAGCCAATTTACAAAAAATGCTACTACCAAAAGACCCCAATGATGATGCCAATATATTCTTAGAAATTCGAGCAGGAACAGGTGGCGATGAAGCCGCTATTTTTGCCGGCGATCTATTCAAAATGTACAGCCGATTCGTTGAAAAATTAAAATGGCAACTTGAAATAATCAACGCTCAAGAAGGTGAACATGGCGGATACAAAGAAATTATTGTCCGTATTAGTGGCGACGAAGCCTACTCTAAATTAAAATTTGAATCGGGAGCACATCGAGTACAGCGCGTACCGACAACCGAAACCCAAGGGCGAGTACACACCTCTGCCGCCACCGTTGTTATTATGGCTGAAGCAGCCGATTTAGAAGAAGTAAATTTAAACCCTGCTGATTTAAAAGTAGATACATTCCGTGCATCAGGAGCAGGAGGTCAACATGTTAACAAAACAGACTCTGCAATCCGCATAACCCACATACCAACAGGAACAGTAGTAGAATGCCAAGATCAACGCTCTCAACATAAAAACAGAGCTCAAGCCATGTCATTACTTGCCTCAAGAATCATGGACGAAAAACAACGCGTACATGACTCCGAAATAGCCCAAGAAAGAAAAAGTTTAGTTGGTTCAGGTGATAGATCAGAAAAAATAAGAACCTACAACTATCCACAAGGAAGAGTCTCTGATCATCGCATAAACTTAACACTTTATCGACTAGATGACATTATGCAAGGAAACCTAGATTTAGTTGTTAACCCACTAATTAACGAATACCAAGCCGAACAACTTGCCGCCCTAAATTCTGAATAATGAACCCTAACAACAGCATTGCCAGCTATATTATCGACTCTAAAAACCAACTTGCAAAAGTTGGCATAACAGACACGCCAAAATTAGATGCCGAAATACTGCTAGCCCATGCCATACAGAAAAATAGAACCTATCTATACACCTGGCCAGAAAAAGAACTCTCCAATTCACAAATTAAATTATTTAAAACGCTCATAAAAAAAAGATTAAGCGGAAAACCTATTGCCTACATTGTAGGAACAAAAGAATTTTGGGGATTAGACTTTATTGTCAATCAACACACCTTAATTCCCCGACCAGATACCGAGATAATCGTTATCGAAACTATCCACCTAACCAAAAAACGCCAGGGGCATGTCAAAGTGCTTGATTTAGGTACGGGTTCAGGTGCAATAATATGCTCACTAAAACATGAATTACCACAAATAGACGCTTACGCAATAGATTATTCTCACCAAGCACTAGAGATAGCCAAGCAAAACGCTAAAAACCTTAACCTAAGCATAAATTTTATCCAAAGCGACTGGTTTAAAAATTTAGGAAGTCAAAAATTTAACCTTATTATCAGCAACCCACCATACATAGAAGAACAAGACCCACACCTAAACAAAAATGGGCTTTCATTTGAACCTATCACCGCACTAACATCAGGAACAGATGGGCTTAAAGATATTAAAACAATCTGCAAGCAAGCTTCCAAATTTCTACATAAAAATGGTTGCATACTTATCGAACACGGCTACAATCAAGCCAAAGATATTAAAGAAATACTAACCAAAAATAACTTTCATAAAATAAAAACTATCAAAGATTATGGCAATAATGATCGAGTTACTATTGGAGAAAAAACATGAAAAATGAACTAACCGAAGAACAATTAAGTCGCTACAACCGCCACATAATTATGTCAAACATAGGCAAAGATGGACAATTAAAACTAGCCAACTCTCATGTAGTTATATTTGGTATTGGCGGTTTAGGTTCACCCGTTTCTTTATACTTAACCGCATCAGGAATAGGAAAAATTACCTTAGTAGATTTTGATAAAGTTGACACATCAAACCTACAACGCCAAATTGTTCACCGTGAAAAAAATGTTGGGCAATACAAAGTTGACTCAGCCAAACAAAATTTAACCGAACTAAATAATCTAACCGAATTAAATACCATCACCCAAAAGTTAAGCGAAGAAGACGCTACAAAACTAATCAAAACTGCCGACATTGTAATAGGCTGTACAGACAACTTCACCAGCAGGTTTATATTAAACCGTATTTGTTACAAACTTAAAACCCCATTAATTTATGGTGCCGTAGCGAATTGGGAAGGTCAACTTAGCACCTACGATTTTAGAAAAAAAGCCGTACCCTGCTACCAATGTTTATACAAAGAAATAAAAGAACAAAAGGAAGAAAACACCACCATAAACGGAGTGCTATCTCCCTCCGTTGGAATGATAGGAAGCATGCAAGCGATAGAAGCAATAAAAGCACTACTTAATCTAGAAACCCTATCTGAAAAGCTACTAATAATTGACAGCTACACAATGCAATTTAAAAAATTAAACCTAAACCAAGATAAAAACTGCCCTGTTTGTAGTGGTTTAAATATAAAATAGACCCAAACCATTTCATGATATAGATCAATCATATTTTTATTTTTTGATTCTTTCTCAGTAATTTGGGGGAACCCCACTCTGACCCCTTAAACCTTAAAACCTTAGGTGTTTTTTAAAATCTAATTCTTTGTTTTTACTGTAAAATAAAGTTAAAGGGTGGCTCTTCTCCGATTTGTTGAGTGAAAAAAATACCTATACCCATAATAAACTGTTGAAATATAATCTTCTTAAAGACTTTATATAGGACAGCTAAATGGGTACAAGTATCTCAACAAGAATTATGGCGTTTAATGGTCAATGTTTGGAGTAAATGTAACAATTATGCACAAAAAAGGGCTTTGACCCAATGTCGGTAAGTTAGGCTCTTCTCCGCTTTGTTGAGTGAAAAAAAATACCTATACCCATAATAAAC
>CAYMAW010000074.1:0-6432 GCA_964388565.1 uncultured Piscirickettsiaceae bacterium
GCCGCATTTAAAGCTAGTAGATTAGTTTGTTCTGCAATGCCTTTTATTACATCAACGATCTGTACAATTTCACCATGAGCACGCGTAATACCAGTAAGATAATTAATAGAATTTAAAGTCTCAGGGGGTGGCAAAATATCATCCCAACCTAAATGCACTATCCTGTCTACATTTTCTACCAAAAACCCTTGAACAGAACTATTAAATTCCGTGACAATAGTTAAACTATCCTCATAATCTTCTTGTTTAATCGGCTCCAAATCTAATGACCTAGCTAAATCAATCATCGGCATAGTTTGACCACGGATATCTGCCACCCCCACAACTCTAGAATCTGATTTTGGTACAGGAGAAATATTTGGTGTTCTAATCACCTCTCTAACTTTAAAAACATTAATTCCAAACAGTTGCGAGCCTTTTATTTTAAACAACAAAAGCTCCATACGGTTCATACCGGCAAGTGAGGTTCTCTTATCAACTTCTTTTAAAAAATCAGACATTTAAAGCCATCCTATATAATTGTGTGTGGTCACGCCAAAACTAAATCTGTGAAAAATTAATGTTTTTCAGTTAATATAACTGAAAAACACAACAACATCCAAAAAATTAATTAAGGATTAAAATGAAAAAAAAATATTTTCATTTAATGTTTTTCACAAAAACATTCATTCTATTAACTGCTGTATTCAATACCAGCCTTTTTGCCAAAAACATTGAAACTACTGAAGATATCTATTCCTCTGAACAGCTCCACAGCATAGTATTAAATTACCTTAAGCAAAAAACAGCCCAACAATTTAAAAACAGGAAAATATTAATCAACCCGATTAGTAACAACTTATCTTTACCTAAATGCAAACAAGACATTTATTTAGAGGATAAGTCTCCTAATAAAATTTCAGGAAGAACTACCATTAAACTTTCCTGCTCTCAACCTAGTTGGAAACTTTATATTACTGCAAATATCAAAGGTGAGCTACCTGTTGTTATTGCTACTCATGGAATAATCAAACAAACCGTAATAAAACTTAAAGATATTAAGCTTACCTACCTACCTTATAACCTAATCAAAAGAGGAGCAATGAAAGACTTGAACAGTGTTATAGGGATGCGTAGTAAAAAATCAATTAACCCCAACGCTATTATAACCATCAATTTATTACAACCGCCCTATTTAGTTTTCAAAAATCAGCCGATAACTATTATGTCACGCATAGGGAATTTAAAAGTAACGGTAAAAGGAACCGCTCTAAATAATGGGACAAAAGAGCAACAAATTTCTTTTAGGAATAATAAAACAAAAAAAATACTAAAAGGCATAGTTATTGCTCCAAATACGGTCTGGGTACCGTAAGAAAAAACTGAACAATTAATTACAAATAAAATCTTAAGTTATTTAAGATACCGCCGATACAAATAAGTAGATAAATAGAACGACTTGATTTAAAATAACTAGAAATGATAAGGAAAGTGTCATGGATATTAAAAACATTACAAATGGACTAGGAGCTAGAGTAGCTGAAAGTGGCTCTCAAACAGTAAAAACAGCGAATCAAAATACAGCTAGCTCTACAAAAGGAATAGAAGATAAAGTTACTATCTCTTCCTCTATCCAAGAACTAGAGCAACAAGCAAAAGCAAGTCGTCCTGATAATTCTGCCCGCATAGAAGAATTAAAGCAGGCAATTAAAGATGGTAGTTATCAAGTTGATGCCGAAAAAGTTGCATCTAAACTAATTGAAACAGAATTACTACTAACTGGTTCATAAAAACACATGCCTCAAGATTCTATTGATTTAAATCATCTTTCCCCTGAGATCAATAGTTTACTTGAATCTTTAACTAAGTTTGAAACAACCCTCTCAAGAGAACATGACGCATTAAAAGAGTCCAACACTAATAATTTAATTGAAATTATCTCTTTAAAAGAAGAGCTATCCAAAAAAATAGAAACTACTTTATCCAACCTAGCAAAAATCACAAAAGATCATAATTTTTCAATTGATCATTTTTTGCAAAGTAAACATTTCGATTTACTACCCATCTCTTTACAAGAAAAAGCTAAGTCTATCGGGTTAAAAGTTGTCAGTTGTCACGAAAAAAATACAACTAATGGCATTTCTTTACAAGCACTAAAAAACTTAAATCAAAACCTTTTGCAACTATTTAAAGTTAATAATACCGATAATAAAACCTATACAGCTTCAGGAAATTCGACAGCCAACAAAAGCATTTCAAGACCCTTAGGTAAAGCTTAATATTCTCAATATTACACAATTTTGGCTTAAATTGTGCTTAAATACTACCATAACTTAGATTAAATAATGAGACACTTAGACTATGGGTTCAGCAAACAACCGTTCTTTTTTCAGAATAAACACTATGATTCCGTGTGGCTATCGCGTATTAACCGAAGAAGAATATTTAAACAAAAACAAAAGTACCACTGTTGATGCAGGCTATATAGAAGAATATTTTTTAGAAGGATTCAACGAACTTGATAATCAAATAAAAGATGTTGTAGTTCAAATAGGTCAAAAAAGTGACTTACTTGCCAAGGCATTAACCGCGTTAAATAGTAAAATAAACTTTTTATTACAAACCGTTGATGTAAAGCAACTTTCAAGAACAATTCCTTTAAGAATGGTTAACTTAAGTGCAGGCGGAATGCAATTTAAAATAGATGAAAAGGTCAATTCATCTCATAAAATTGAAATTTTATTACAACTTTCCTCTGAAGAAGATCCTATTCTTACCGTATGCAATATTGTTTCTTCAACAATAGAAAAAGATGGATCAACATTAGTTTCACTTAAATATAATGGATTATCTGAAGAAGATCGTAGAAAATTAATTTATTTTATTCAAGAAAAAGAAATCGAGTTTGCTTCCAAAAAAGAGGCGTAGGGGATGCAGCTTAAGAAGACACTGCACAACCACTAATTATTGACCAATCAAAAAAACCACCAGGGTCAGTTTTTCTGCCTGGTGCAATGTCGCTATGCCCTACTACATTTGTAATCTTAGGGTATGCTTTTCTTAACTGTGCTAATATTTTATTAAGCTGGCTATATTGCTGTTCGGTATAAGGCAACTCATCAGTACCTTCTAACTCAATACCAATTGAAAAATCATTACATGCACAACGACCATCAAACATTGATTGCCCGGCATGCCATGCTTTTTTGCTAAAAGGTACAAATTGAATTATGTCACCTGTTCTTTTTATAAATAAATGTGCAGACACCTTTAACTGATATATTTGTTGGTAATAAGGGTGTTCATTTGGATTTAGTTTGTTACAAAATAGCTGTTCCACGCCATTACCGCCAAATTTATTCGGCGGTAAGCTAATGCCATGAATCACGACAAGAGAAATATCCTGTTCACTAGCCCTATCGTCAAAATTTGGACTAGCAACAAACTTTACATTATTTAAACAATGAGTTTTTAAATTAACATTCATACTATGAAGTATAAGATACAATACCGACAAATAGTAAAAATAGAGTAAAAAATGGCCGATATTAATTTTTTTGAAGATCTAAAACAAAATGTAACGCTATCTTTAAAAGAGGATATTGGCGGCGGCGACTTAACCGCTAGTCTAATCCCTAAAAAGAATAATTCTACTGCAAAAATCATTGCCAAAGAAAACACTATTGTTTGTGGGCGACCATGGTTTGATGCAGTTTTTCAAGAAGTTAATCAAGATATTAAAATAAACTGGATTGTAAAAGAAGGTGATAAAGTTGCCAAAAATACAGTTATATGTGAGCTAAAAGGAAGTTCAAGTTCTTTATTAACTGCAGAACGCAGTGCTTTGAATTTCCTGCAAACTTTATCCGCCACAGCAACGATAACCGCAACTTTTGTTGAACGGTTACAAAACACAAAAACAAAATTATTAGATACAAGAAAAACGCTCCCAGGTCTTCGCCTAGCTCAAAAATATGCTGTTAAATGTGGCGGTGGAACTAACCACCGAGTTGGTTTATATGATGCCATCTTAATTAAAGAAAACCATATCATGGCGGCAGGAAATATTTCTAAAGCAGTTGCAACGGCTAAAAAACTACACCCAAATGTTAAAAATGTTAAAATTGAGGTTGAAACAGAAAACCTAAACGAACTACACCAAGCATTAGAAGCAAAAGCAGATATTATCATGCTAGATAATTTTTCGACCCCTTTAATTGTTGAGGCAGTAGCAATCAATAAACAGCATAAAAATAAATCCAAGCTTGAAGCGTCTGGTAATGTCGAGATAAATCGTTTAGCCGAACTCGCAACGACAGGTGTCGATTTTATTTCAACTGGTGCAATCACTAAAAATATTCAGGCGATAGACTACTCTATGCGTTTTGACCTAAAATAAGGGACGCGAATGGAACACGGGGAAAATAGTCATCTATTACTAAGCATCGTGATGCTCATTAGTTTTATTATTGCACTCACTTCTATTGCAAGAAGAATTCATATCCCTCAAATTTTAACTTACATAATAGTCGGTATTTTCGTTGGACCTTTTGGGTTTGCTTTAATTGAGAATGAAGAAAATATTCATTTTTTAGCTGAATTTGGAATCGTTTTTTTACTTTTTGCTATCGGTTTAGAGTTTTCTTTGTCACAAATGATGTCAATGAAAAAAAATGTATTTGGTATCGGGAGTTTACAGGTTTTTACAACCGTTATAGTGACCTTTTTAATTGAAATGTTACTTGGTTTAGGCTATATAATGAGCTTTGTAATAGCCGCCGCATTCTCTTTATCCTCCACCGCCATTGTTATCAAACAATTAACTGAACAATCAGAAATACAAACTCGGCATGGTCGTTCTGCCGTTGGCATATTAATTTTCCAAGATATTATTGCCATTCCTTTATTAGTTATAATCCCTGCTCTTGCCATGTCTGATGGTGATGCTCTTATGTCTGAACTTGCTATTTCATTAATAAAAGGTCTGTTTGTCGTAGCCGTTATTTTGGCGGTAGGTCGCTATATTTTAAAACCACTTTTTCACGAAGTTGCCAAAGCAAAATCACAAGAGCTCTTCACGCTAACCGTATTAACCATGGTGTTAGCTGCCGCCGCTTTTACAGGAGAAATGGGTGTTTCGATGACTCTAGGTGCATTTATGGCTGGAATGATGTTAGGTGAAACGGAGTTCAAGCATCAAATAGAAGCCGATATAAAGCCTTTTCAAGACATTTTATTAGGGCTATTTTTTATCACCGTGGGCATGTTAATTTCGCCAACCATTTTCTTAGAAAACATTACTATAATTTCCTTAATCACTGTTGCCATTATTATCCTTAAGGCATTAATCATTCATTTAATTATGATTAACTTTAAAAACCCCGCTGGGGTTAGCTTTAGAACAGCCATAACCCTCTCACAAGTAGGCGAATTTGGTTTAGTTATTATCACGCTTGCATTGACTAATGGGCTACTAGAACAGCAAATATCACAAATAATTATTTCATCTATTGTATTAAGCATGATGGCGGCACCTTTCCTAATTAAAGCGAACGGAAAACTTGCTAAACAAATATTCAAAACAAGTTACAGCGCAAATTTTGCAGAGCTAGAACATAAAATTGAAGCCGATACAAAATATAAAAAAGACCATGTTGTTGTTTTAGGTTTTGGACGCGTTGGACAAACAACCGTTAAGTTTTTAGAACAGTTCAATGTCCCCTTCCTTGCCTTAGATTTAGATATAAAAAGGGTAAAAGAAGCACAAGAGGGTGGTTTACCAGTCTATTTTGGCGACGCATCAAAAAATAGTATTATAAAATCAGCTAACCTTATAAATGCAAAAGTTGCTATTATTACTTTTACGGAACATCATATGACCGTTAAAGCATTAAAAGCCTTAAAGGCAGAAGCACCTCATGTTCCCGTTATTGTTAGAGCCATTGATGACACCTATTTAGCAGAATTACTTGAGCTTGGGGCTTCAGAAGTCGTACCTGATCTTTTTGAGTCGAGCATCATGCTTTCTTCACATTTATTATTAATGCTAGGTAAATCACCAAGTAAAGTCTTACGAAAAACAAGAGAAGCTAGAGAAAATAGATATGGGTTATTAAGTGGATTATATCAAGGTGAAACTGACTACCAAAGTTTTGATCATTCTCAAATAGGGCAAATAGTACACCCCGTTCACATCAACCCATCCTCTTTTGCTATTGGAAAAACATTAGAAGAGTTAAATCTTAAGCAACATAACATTGAAGTTAAATCTATTAGACGAGGCAGTGTAAGAGGTAACGACCCAGATAAACACACAACCGTTAGAGTCGATGACAGTCTTGTTATTCAAGGACTACCAGGAAATATAGAGCGTACCGAAAATTACTTGCATACTGGAAAGGATTAAGCAAGTTCTTTTCTGTAAATTCGTAAATTTATTTCACTAATTATGAT
>CAYMAW010000075.1:0-6352 GCA_964388565.1 uncultured Piscirickettsiaceae bacterium
CAGAATTTTAATCAGTTGTTAAGTGTCTCCTTAAGGAGACGCTTAACAACTGATTAAAATTATTTTCTCAGTTTTTTCTTAGAAGCGGTTTATCATTTTTAGGCTATGATTAACCTTGTACAAAAAATTCAATTAGATAGCGTTACGGCTTAGTTATCAAACACCACTGTTTTATTACCATGAATTAATACCCTGTCTTCTAGGTGGTATCTTAATCCGCGTGATAGGGTTATTTTTTCTACATCTCTGCCTAGTCGTTTTAGGTCTTCGATACTTTTGGCGTGGTTTACGCGAATAACTTCTTGTTCAATAATTGGTCCAGCATCAAGCTCTTGGGTCACATAATGGCAGGTTGCACCGATTAGTTTTACGCCACGGGTGTGGGCTTGGTGGTAAGGTTTTGCACCGATAAATGAGGGTAGGAAACTGTGGTGGATATTGATTAATCTTCCTGCATAATTTTCACACATATTCGGTGGGATTATTTGCATATATCTTGCCAATACAACGGTATCTATGCCGTAAGATTCAACTATTTCTTCGGTTTTTTTAAACGCTTCGGGTTTGTTGTCTTTGTTCACCGGTATGTGGTGAAAAGGTACATTGTACCATTCGACGATTGAACGCAAGTCGTCATGGTTGGCGATAACACAGCTTATTTCCGCAGGTAAATCATTTTCGTGCCAACGGTATAGTAAGTCTGCTAAGCAGTGAGATTCTTTACTAGCGAATAAAGAAACTTTTTTGGGTTGGTCAGAGTCATTTAGTCGCCATTGCATACCAAATTGCTCGGCAACTGGCAAAAATTTACTTTTAAAACCTTCTAGGTTATTATTTAATGAGGACGCTAAAATTTCATGACGCATAAAAAACCATTGTTTATCGACTTCAGTATGGTGGTTTGCTTCGACTATTGTGCCACCTAGATCTGCGATAAACCCTGATACTTTGGCAACAATCCCTACTTTATCTGGGCAAGAAATGGTTAGTCTAAATACTCTGCTCATTATTTTTCTCAATCAATTATAATTTAAGTATGTATTTTAATATAGTTGAAGAAAATTAATGAAAATAGTTTCGTTTAATGTAAATAGCGTGAGAATGCGTTTGCACCAGTTAAAAGAATTAACTGACACTGAAAACCCAGATATTATTGGTTTGCAAGAAACCAAAGTACAAGACCATGATTTTCCATTAGAAGCATTGGAAGAACTGGGTTATAAGGCTATTTATATTGGGCAAAAAACCCACTATGGTGTGGCTTTGTTGTATAAAAAATCTATCAGATTAGTCGCGGAACAAAAGGGTTGGAAAACTGATGATGAAGATGCTCAAAAACGCATGATTATTGGCGATTTTGAAGATGAAGATGGTAACCAGGTTCGTGTTTTAAATGGTTATTTTCCGCAGGGCGAAAGCCGTGACCATCCGATTAAGTTTCCTGCAAAGGAGAAGTTTTATGAAGATTTGATGGCGTACTTAGAAAATGACTGTAGTCCTGAACAAAACTTAACGGTTATTGGTGATTTTAATATCTCGTTTGAAGATCAGGACATCGGTATTGGTGAACTAAACCGTAAACGCTGGTTAAAGCAGGGTAAAACTAGCTTTTTACCTGAAGAAAGAGAGTGGATGGCAACTTTATTAAATTGGGGGCTAGAGGATACCTTTCGTATCGTGAACCCAACAAATGATAATATAGAACGCACTTTAAGTTGGTTCGACTACCGATCTAAAGCATTTGTGGCAGAGCCTAAGCGCGGTTTGCGAATTGATACCGTATTGGCAACAAAGCCATTGATGTGCAAAGTAGAGTCAAGTGATATTGGTTATGATATTCGAGCGATGGAAAAACCATCAGACCATGCACCTGTGTGGACTAAATTTAATTTTAAGAAGAAATAAATATTATGCCTGATATATATACTTTTACGGTACAAAAAACAAAATTAGCAACAGAAGATACGATGTTGTTGTTATTAAAATCGAATGCTCCATTTGAATATCAAGCAGGTGATTACATTATGCTTGGCATGGATAGTGAGGAGTTTAAGCCTTATTCAATCGCGTCTGCACCAAGAGCAGATGGTTTGATTGAATTACATATTCGCAACCAAGCTGACACGCCTTTTATGGCTGAATTATTTGAAGTGAAAGTTGGGCAAGTGTTGTATGTTACAGGCCCTAATAAGCAATATTCGCTTGATGACTGTGCTCAAGACATTATTTTAATTGGTGGCGGAACAGGTTTTGCACCAATGAAATCATTATTAGATGCTTTGTTAGCTGATAAGTGTGCCAACCAAATCCAATTTTATTGGGGAGCTTCAAAAATCGAAGATTTTTATTTACATGATGAAATGATGGCGTTGAGCGAACAGCATAAAAATTTAACCTATACAGAAGTAATGACAGGCTTAGTACACAAAAAAGTAATGGCAGATTTTACAGACTTATCTGATAAACGAGTTTATTTATGTGGCCCTTGGAATATGATTAGTACCGTGAAAGAGGACTTTATAGAACAAGGTTTGTTGGAAGAAAACTATAATTAACTTTGATTTTAATCACCGTTATTTGTTAGTTTAGTATGTTAAGTGTCTCCTTAAGATGTGTTTTAAACTGATTCTTATTCAAGGGGGAAAAGATGTATAAATTAAATAAAAATATTTTATTAATATTGGCAAGTACCACACTTGTAAGTTGTGGTGGTTCAGGCGGTGGAAAAGACGGTTCCAATGGGGCAGTTTCATATGCAGGGAAAACGGCTCCAATCACATTAACGGAAAGCGTTTATACAGACATGACTGGAGATATAAATACAACATCCAGTAACACGAACAAACTTAGTGGAATCCTTGAAGGTAGTCAAAAAAATATCAAATCAGTCGTTAGTAAGAGTAGGTTGTTAAACCGAGAAGTACAAAACCAGTCAGGGAATTGTGGCGGTAGCTATACGGCTAATATTACTCAACAGGCAAATTCAATCGTGTTAGATAACTACTGTAATAGTGAGTCTGGTTTTAAGATGGAAGGTAATGGCTCTATTTCTATGACAGGTAGTTTTGGAGATGAAGGGTTTTCTGGAGTGGGGTCTGTTGTCGCTGAAAAATTTAGTGTTTTTGTTACTGAAGATGGCAAAAAATCTACCCTAGAGGTGGATGGTAAGATTACTTATAATTCTTCAACGACAAGTAGTTTTATTAAAACTAGTTTATTCATCTTAAAGTCTAATGAAAGTGAAGTCGGTGATATTAAGGTCGAAAACTTTGAACTTAAAACGGTTGAAAGTAATGGCATTATGACGGCAGAGTTAGATGGTAAGGTTTATTTGGGTAGCTATGGTTCTTTAACTTTTGATACCGTTGTACCATTAAAAGTAAGTAAATCTGCAACCAATCCGACCGAAGGCACTTTGTTAATTAAGGGTAATGATTCTACAATTAAATTAGAAACTGTTGCTAGTGGTGATGAAGTCTGTAGAGCTACTTTAGATAAAAATGGTGATGGAACCTTTGAAACAACACTGGGCTCTTGTGAATTAGATGACTTGTTTGATAGCTTATCATCTGCAACTTCTAAATAACCACGGTTAGCATTTTAGCCAGTAAAAAATAATTGGCGGTTGTTAAGTGCCTCCTTAAGTTAGTTGTTCTAAATATTCGTTTAGAATGTTTTGTTGGGAGAGAATGGCTTGGTAGGCATTTTCTCCTTGTTGTTGTAATACCTTTTCATTGTCTAATAAAGTGGGTAGTAGCTGTTCTAGTTGCTCGTAGCTGTTGACTTGCTGTATGCCTTTAAATTCTTTTAATAATTCTGTTTCATCTTCAAAATCAGACATATCTTCACCTGTGATAATGGCTGATTTAACGGATGCTGGCTCTAGGATATTATGCCCACCTTTTTTAACAAATGAGCCTCCCATTATCACCAGTTTGGCATCGGTAAAAAGTGGTGTTAATTTACCAATGGTATCCATTAAGTAAAACGCAGTAGTTGATTCAATTTTTTCTTTTAAACTATAAACAGCGAGTTCATCTCTATATTCGTCTAGTTCTTCTATAATGCTGTCTCTGCGTTTAGGATGCCTTGGTACGATGACTAATAACTCTTCTCGTTTTAGGTTGTCCCATAAGTTAACGATTGCTAATTCTTCACTAGGGTGGCTAGAAGCTAATAAAACAAAGGGTCTTTTTATTGCCGATTTTTGTGGCTGAATGTTGGTTAGCCCTGCATACTTAAGATTACCAATAACGCGTAGGTTTTTTCTAGCAACACCTAAAGTTATAAAGTTATCGGCTTCAAGTTGGTTGCGAGTAATGACTAGTGAGACTAGATTAAGAGATTTTGAATAAGATTTTTTTAGCCAGTTTGGTGCGGTTAGGGTTTTTTGAGAAAGTCTGCCGTTAAGAATTTTAATTCTAATATCATGTTTATAGCTGATTTGGAATAGGTTTGGCCAAATTTCAGTTTCAATCACCCAAAGTGTTGATGGGTTATGCGTTTTAATAAAATTTTTAATAAAAATTGGTAAATCATAGGGGAAATATTGATGGTGAATGTTTTTGCTATTAAATAAAGAGTCAATTAGCATTTTACTTGTTGGGGTGTTGGTTGTGATTAAAATGGCGTGTTGCTTTGAAAAATACTGTACGAGTTGTTCAATCGCTTTAACTTCTCCAACGGATGCGCAATGTATCCAAATAGGTTGTTGGTTTTTAAATATATTTTTATAACCAAACCCTAGTCGTTGCGATACAAAATTTGGTGTTTTATTTTTTGTAAAAACAATGAGGATTGCCGCAAGTGGAAGTAATAGTCTAATTAATAGTTGATAAACCCACATAGATACCCCCCCTGGCATTTTTTGCTTTTAAAGACTTAATGTCCCGTTTTAAGCAATGCTTCCATTGTTTCAATATCACCTGGTAAATCTACTTCAGGGGAATCATGCTTGGTTTCGATAACCTTGATTGGCATAGCATTTTCTAATGCTCTAAGCTGTTCTAGTTTTTCAATATCTTCTAGTTTACTTATTGGTAGGGCATTAAATTTATCAACAAAGCGTTTGGTGTAGGCGTAAACACCTAAGTGTTTAAATGAGTCATGATCCCAATAGTCTCTGCCATATGGAATGGTTGCACGAGAAAAATACAGTGCCATGCCGTTAATATCGGTGACTAATTTGACATCTTTTGGGCTAGTTATTTCAGCTTGGTTGACAATTTTAAATGACAGGGTAGACATTTCAAATTTGCCTTTATATTCGCCAGATTTGAATGGAGAAATAACATCTTCGATAGACTGGGCGTGGATGAGAGGTTGGTCACCCTGTACATTTATAATTAGGTCATCATCACTTAAATTTAAAATTTTTGCGGCTTCGGCAATTCTATCGGTACCTGATTCTGCTTCTGGCGGGGTCATTACTACTTTGCCACCAAAAGATTCAACGACATCTTTAATTCGAGAATCATCGGTTGCGATATAGACGGCATCTAGCCCCTTAGCTTTTGATACGCGTTCAAAAACATGTTGAATCATCGGTTTGTCGTCAATAATTTTAAGCGGTTTGCCAGGTAGGCGTGAAGAGCCATACCTTGCAGGAATAATCACAATTGTTTGCATGGTTTAGGTGTTCCTACATTTTTTCAAATAGTGATTTTAGTAATTCAGGGGTTACTTTTTCTTGCCAGTTGGGGCCATAAACATTGTCCCAAAGAGGCGCCATGCCTGACGATACTTGAATCATTTTATCCATTTGTTCTTTGGTTAGGTTGGCACAGACATTTTTTGGTATTTCAATGTTGTGTTTTGCTACCATTTTACGGAATGTTTTTACGCCTTCTGGGTAAAAATCATCCAGTACATTGAATACGATACAGTTGCCTATTCCATGGTGAAAACCTAGTACATACGATAAGCCATAAGAAAGTGCGTGGCAGGCTCCAACTTGGCTGTAGGCGATTGATTGCCCACCCATGTAAGATGCCATCATTAATTTTTCTTCTGAATCTTCATGGTCATCTAGGAACACTTGGTTACAAAGCTCTAACGATTTTTCACCAAATGCTTTTGCAAATTCATTGATGTAGGTGCCATTTAAGGCTTCGATATTATGAATATAACAGTCCATACCAGTGAAGAACCATTGGTCTTTATCAACACCTGAAATGAGGTCGGGGTCCATAATGATTTGGTCAAAAACGGTATAGTCAGAGTTCATACCTAGTTTTCTTTCTGGTCCTGTTAAAACGGTTGTTCTTGATGCTTCTGCTCCCGTTCCTGAAATAGTTGGAATGCCAACATGATGTACGGCAGGGTTTTTAATTAAATCCCAACCTTGGTAGGA
>CAYMAW010000076.1:0-6318 GCA_964388565.1 uncultured Piscirickettsiaceae bacterium
TGACCGTTATCATTTCATCAACACATGTTTGGGCAATTCTAAAGGGTTCTTTGCCTACTTGTTTGACTGCTACGCCGTCTGCAAAAATGCCAACCGTATTAAGTATAACGCGTTTATTTTCTGCTAATGCTTTTGTCATAGAGGCGGCATCTTCGGGCTCTACACCAATAATTTTAGTGGTTGGTGATACCAATTTCATTACCGAAGCAATACCTGCAATCAAACCACCACCGCCAACTGGTACAAAAATAATATCTATATTTTTACCTTGACGCATTAATTCAAGTGCAATTGTGCCTTGCCCTGCGATAACATTTTTATCATCATAAGGTGGGATAAAAGCCGCTCTATTTTGTTCGCAATATTTTTGTGCCGCCGCCGCGGCTTCATCGTAGGCGTCGCCTTCTAACACAACCTTTCCACCCAAGCGTTTAACCGCTTCTACTTTAATGTTTGGGGTGGTTAATGGCATGAAAATCGTCGCTTCCACACCTAACTTTCTCGCCGAGAGTGCTACGCCTTGTGCATGATTTCCTGCTGATGCGGCGACTACGCCTTGTTTTTTTTCGGCATCAGAAAGTAATAACATTCGTGCATAAGCACCGCGTAATTTAAATGAAAATACGGCTTGTAAATCTTCTCGTTTTAACCAAATATTATTACGCATGCGAGCAGAGATTAATGGTGCTTTTTCATAAGGCGTTTCTTCTGCCACATCATAAACAGGTACTGACATGGCTAGGCGTAAAATTTCTTCAGGCATTAAATTTTCCAGTTTGTTTTTTCATAGTTGGTTATAGTTTGATTATAATCATTTTACTAGAGACCTTTGTATAATTATTAAAGTGCGACTTAGGGAATGTAGAAAATAGTACATTTTTTATCCAAAAAACTCTACTAACTTCATGGATAATAAAAAAATGTTAAATATTACCTTCCAGAAAGATGAGAGCATTTCTAAAACAATTGAAAAGAACCAACAGCAGTTTAAACTTTTATTAGAGCGACTCATTGATAGAGGCGATCCAATGGTTGTATTGGTAAAAGGCAGTTTAAAGGTTATTAGGGTAGAAATGAAGAGTGAGATTGAGGGCATTGCCTATATAAGCTTTCAAGCAAAATCAATTTCTGGCTGTCATGGCGTTGATTCGTTTGATGAACACAAAACGAAACTCGCCTTTAAAATTAACAAAAATGCATTAATATTCAATATTGTACTACCACCTGCTTGGACATTCGATTATTGATTATTAATGTATTCCTTACCCCCCCCTGGCAATTTTTGGTTTTCAACAGCAAAACCAAAAAACGCCAGGGGGGGGATAAAATGTCTTATTTATGGGATCTTATTGTCTTTCCAATTAACGAATTTTAGGTGTTTTTGCAATTGCCCAAGCTTGTATTGTTAAATCTGGATAAACTTTATTTAAACACTTCGCTATTTCATTAACGGTTGTACCCGTAGTAATTACATCGTCAATAATTGCAATGGAGGTTATTTTATTTAAAGAGCCTTCATTAATCGAAAAAGCATTTTTCAAATTTATTTTCCGTTCTTTTTTAGTCAATTTTATTTGTTGTGGCGTGTGTTTAATCCGACTAACCGCTTCAATTACAGGAAGATTGTATTTTTTACCTATAAACTTCGCTAGTTCTAATGACTGATTAAAACCGCGTTCAGACAATCTTTTCAAGTGCAAAGGTACAGGAACTAAGACATCAATATTCGCTATATCAAAGCTTAATAATTCTGAGAACAAACGGCTATAAAATAGATTGTCTGCATATTTGTATTGATGAATCATTGTTTTGAATTCATCATTCAACCAATAACCAACCTGCGTTTTTGAAATAATCGGAGGAGTAACTAGGCACTTTCCGCAGATTCGATATCTAATCGTTTCCCTTGCACAAACAGGGCAACCGCCCCTGGCAATTTTTAGTTTTTCGAGCCTTTTTTTCGCTAAGTCAATCTCAATTGTTGGTTCTCCTGTTTGCACACAGGTTGGTGGGAAGATAATTTTTTCAAGCATTAATAACATTTCGTTATAATACCCTTAAAAAAGTTTTTAGGATGAGAAAATGGCATTAGGCGAAATTAGACACAATTGGAAAACAAAAGAAATCCGTGAGATTATGGACTTACCTTTTAATGATTTAATTTTTCAGGCTCAAACCGTTCATCGCATGCATTTTGATCCTAATGTTGTGCAAACTAGCACTCTTGTAAATATTAAATCAGGCGGTTGTGCAGAAGATTGTGCCTATTGTTCACAGTCTGCTCGTAATCAAACTAACATAGAAAAAGAACGCATGATGGAAGTACAAGAAGTTCTTGAACAAGCTTTAGCCGCACAAGAACTCGGTGCCACCCGACTTTGCATGGGGGCGGCTTGGCGTAATCCGACCAAAAGAGATTTTCCACGCGTGTTAGAAATGGTTAAAGTGGTAAAAGCAATGGGCATGGAAACTTGCTTAACACTTGGTATGTTGGATGAAATTCAAATTCAGCAACTAAAAGATGTCGGCTTGGATTATTACAATCACAATCTTGATACCTCTGAAGCGTTTTATCCACAAATTATTACTACCCGTACCTTTCAAGATAGATTAGATACCATTGACAAGGTACAAAAAGCAGGCATTAATGTTTGTTCTGGTGGTATCATCGGTATGGGTGAGAAGCATAAGGATCGTGCCGAACTACTTAAAACTTTTGGCAATATGCGCATGCACCCAAACTCTGTGCCTATTAATTTATTAGTACCAATTGAAGGTACTCCGCTTGCTCACATGCGTGGTAAAACAGATTCATTTGAATTTATTCGTATCATTGCTGCCGCTAGAATTATCATGCCGCAAACCTATGTGCGTTTATCGGCAGGTAGAATGACCTTAACGGATGAAGCACAAGCATTATGCTTTATGGGTGGTGCAAATTCTATTTTCTACGGTGATAGATTATTAACTACCGATAACCCAGAAGAAGGACATGACGAGATGTTATTTGCTAAATTAGGTATCAGAATGCAAACAAATGCTAAAACAGAAGCCAAAAATAGAAAAATGGCAGCTCAAATTACAGAATTAACCGCCTAACAAACTATGCCGCTAGAATCTATTAACCAACGGTTTACTTCCGTTTTACAATCTCGCAAAAAACAGTCACTTTACCGTTCTCGCCCACTCATTACAACGCCACAATCTGCTGAAATGTCCATTAATGGTCAAGCGGTCATTAATTTTTCAGCCAATGATTATCTTGGTTTTGCTAATAACCCTGCTTTAAAACAAATTGCTCAACAATTTAAACAACTTAGCTACGGATCAGGTGCCGCACATTTAGTAACAGGGCATCACGCTGAACATCATCTATTAGAAGAAGAAATAGCGGACTGGCTAGGTTGTGAACGAGCATTATTTTTTTCAACAGGCTACATGGCAAACCTAGCGGTATTGCAAAGTTTAATGCAAAAAGGCGATGTTATTCTCGCCGACAAACTAAGCCATGCCTCCTTAATTGATGGGGCACTAAGTTCTGATGCCGAACTAAAACGCTACCCTCATTTAGATATGCAAGCCCTCGAAAAAAGATTACAACAAGCACAACAAAAACAACAACAAACTTTAATTGTAACGGACGGTGTATTTAGTATGGACGGTGATATTGCACCGCTCAAACAAATCCAACAGTTAGCCAAACAATACCAAGCTTGGGTTTATATTGATGACGCTCATGGCGTAGGTGTATTAGGGGAAAATGGCAAGGGTGTGTTTGAATATTTCAACCAAACAATAGATGAAAATACGATACTAATGGGAACACTAGGCAAGGCGTTTGGTTGTTCAGGTGCATTTGTAGCAGGCTCTGATACCGTAATTGAAAGTTTAATCCAGTTTTCTCGCCCCTATATCTACACCACTGCCATGCCTGCAATCAATGCCAGAGTATGCCGAAAAGCGTTACAACTGGTCAAAAATGGTTCAGTAGAAAGAGAAAAATTACATAGTAATATTCAATATTTTAAGCAACAAATAAAAAAACTTAATTTAGATTTATTACCCTCTGAAACCGCCATTCAAGCAATTATTTTAAAAGAAAGTGAAATTGCGGTAAACTGGTCGGAACAGCTAAAAAAACAAGGCTTTTGGGTAACCGCTATCCGCCCTCCTACCGTACCCAAAAATACCGCCCGTTTACGGATAACCTTGTCAGCATCACACACCACAAAACAAATAGATAAACTATTAACTGCAATGAGTTCACTATGAAGACCTCTATGAGAACAACTATACTAAACACAATCACCATCCCCTCGACCAAAAGTAACGCCCCAAACATTACCTTAATTCATGGTTGGGGTGCAGAAAGTACCGTTTGGCAAGATTGGGCAACCAAAAACTTTGCCGACCAATACAACATAACCCTAATAGATTTACCGGGTTCAGGCGACAGCCCTCAAATAAAAACTTCTGATAACCTAGAACAAGATTGGATAGAAGCACTAGCAGAGGCATTACCTAAAAAAACTCATTTGTTAGGTTGGTCCTTAGGCGGATTATTAGCCCAACAAATTACCATACAATTTCCAGAAAAAATATTAAGCCTAGTATGTCTCGCCTCTACTCCTAGATTTACCCAAAACGATGGTTGGACGCGTTCAGTTAGCCCACAAATTATTAGCGATTTTATCAAATCGGTTGCCATTGAAATCAATGGTGTTCTAAAAAAATTCTGGCGATTACAGCTACAAGGTTCAGACAATGCACGCGTACTAATGAAAGAATTAGTTGAACACATGTCAAAACGCAAGCCGCCAAAATTAATCCCACTAAACCAAGGATTAATATTATTAAAAGACATGGATAACCGTCAACAACTCAAAAACATTAAACAACCAACCCTATGGTTACTGGGCGAAAAAGATCCACTTATCCCACAAGATATTCGATTAAATTTAGCCGATTTACAACCACAAGCCACCATCGAAATTCTTGACGGCGGAAGCCATGTACCCTTTTTCTCACACCCACAGCAAACGGCAGAAGCATTGCTAAGATTTTGGAAAAAACACTAAACCGATGCAAAATTTTAGCAAAAAAAATATTCAAACCCACTTCAACCATGCCGCTGTTAGCTATGACGAAGCCGCCGTACTGCAACGCACCGTTGCCGAACGATTAAGAGAAAGGCTAGAACTCACCACAGCACAACCCAAAACAATTTTAGACATGGGTGCAGGAACGGGAATATTGACTCAAAAAATACAGCAAGAATACCCAACAGCCAATATCATCGCCATGGACATGTCGTTACAAATGCTAAATAAAGCACAACAAAACCTAGCTGGAACAGGTTTTTTTAACAAAATCAAACAAAGCTTACTGCCAAACAAACAAACATTCGTCGGTGCAGATGCCAACAACATCCCACTAGCCGACAACTCAATTGACCTACTCGTATCTAACTTAATGTTGCAATGGTGCGATAATTTAGACGGTGTACTCGCTGAATTCAAACGCGTTTTAAAACCAAACGCCCTACTAATGGTCACCTCATTTGGACCCGACACATTAAAAGAACTAAGGAAAGCATGGGCAGAAGCTGATGATGAAGAACATGTAAATACCTTCATCGACATGCACGATTTCGGCGACGCCCTCATTCGCAACGGATTTGGGCAGCCCGTCATGGATGTAGAATACTACACCCTAACCTACCAAAAACCCATTGGCGTACTAAAAGACCTAAAAGCCATCGGTGCAACCAGTGCCACAAAAGGCAGAAAAACAGGACTAACAGGTAAACAACGCTTCACCGCCATGTTAAACGCCTACGAAAAACAACGAATAAACAACCTAATACCTGCCACCTTTGAAGTCATCCACGGACACGCATGGGCAGGTCAAGAAATAATGAAAGGCCCCAACAGGAACCGTTCAAATATCCACGAAATAACTCTAGATGAATTTGGAAAACTACCGCAACGAGGTAAAAAACCGAGTATGTTTAAAGGATAAAACTTCAATGTGTAAATCCAAGTTTACTTTTTGACTGAAAATAATTTGATATGCTGAATTCAATTCCGAAGTACAACACTTCCAACTTTAAAGAAGACTCAGTAAGGTTTATTAAACCATTACAATAAGTTGCCAGTGCCAACTCTTTGAAGTCATTCCAAACAAATATATTAAAACGGTTACTGTGGATAATAGAAGTAAATTTGCAGAGTTCAAAACATTAGAAAAATTAACAAAAAACAAAGTCTATTTTGCCGTCCCATTCCCCTTCGCAATGTAATACAAATGACGTAAACC
>CAYMAW010000077.1:0-6270 GCA_964388565.1 uncultured Piscirickettsiaceae bacterium
GGTGTTAAAAAGAAGGGTTTTTTGTGTTTTAGTTATTAAGTTATTCCTTAAGAAGGGTGTTGAAGTTGAATTTTTGGGTTTTAAGGCTTTTTTTAAGCCTAAAAATGCATGAAAGGGGGTGCCCCTGGCATTTTTTGGTTAGGTGAGCATGGGTGTGCGTCAGCAGGTTACTCTGGTTTACTGTTTGAATGGGTTTCGTCCATGCGTTTAGCGAGTTGTTTGTCTAGGTTTTCGCAGTATTGAACGGTATCATCTTTGAGCTTTAAATAGTCATAGCACATATTTAGAGCAACGACTAATGCTTTGCTTTCGCCTTTTAGACCACTAACCTGCTCAAGTTTTTCTTCGAGCATTGTTGCCGAGTCAATTAGTTTCTCTTTTTCTTCTGGTTGGCAAGGAACATCAAAAGTGTGTCCCATTATAGAAAGTGTCAGCATAGTATTTAACTCAATTAGAATATCGTGTTATTATTCTACATATATGGAAATATCTCAAGGATAAACGATGGATTTTGATCAAATAAATGAAGTATTAACCCCTTACCAAGAATTAGAGTCTCCTTCTTTTTTACAGGGATTGTTGTTAGGCTTGATGTCTGGGGATAGTGAAATAAAGGAAACCGTGTGGGTTAAAAAGGTTTTGTTAGAGGCTGATGTTAAGTCTGTTAAAGAAAGTTTTTTAGTCGTTTTGCATGAAATGTATTTAGATACAGATAAAATGCTAAATGGTTCGGGTTTTGAGTTGGAGCTGTGCCTGCCAACTGAAGACGAGCCAGTTGCCACTCGTGCATACATGTTGGGTAATCTTTGCGAGGGTTACTTATATGGTATGGGGCTAGTGAATAAGAGCGAAGAGAAGTTGAGAGGTGATGTACTTGAATTGGTTAAAGATTTTGGTAACATTGCGGCGATTGATGTAGAAGAGTTAGAAGAAGACCAAGAAGCGAATGAAGAAAACTTAATGGAGTTAATTGAGTTTGTAAAAATAGGCGTAATGACGATTAATGAGGAATTAAATCCTGGTGAAGCGACTAGAATTGTGACAGAAGATCCACCAACGGATATACTTCAATAATGTCTGAAAGCATACAAAGAAGAGAAAAATTATTTTCTCAAATGAAAAAAAACTCGTTGGCGTTGATCACCTCGGGTGAGGAACAAATTCGTAATCGAGATGTTGAATATCCGTTTCGTGCTAGTTCTGATTTTTTCTATTTAACAGGGTTTACAGAACCCGATTCTATTTTAGTTCTATTGAAAAAAGAAGGTAAACAGCAAACTATTATCTTTGTTCGCCCGAAAGATAAAAAACAAGAAATATGGCAAGGGAAACGCTTAGGAGTAAAAAAAGCGATTAATACGCTAGCTGTTGACCAGGCATTTTCAATTGACGAATTTGATGAAAAAATGATTGAGTTAATTGAGGGTGTAAAAAACATCTATATTAGTTTTACTCAACTATCGCACTGGTCTGAAAATATTAGCGAATGGATAGGATCACAAAAATCAAAAGCAAGGCAAGGGGTTACGCCGACGAATAAATTGTTAGATGTCGATGTACTATTGCATGAAGCAAGGCTTATTAAATCTTCCGCTGAAATTAAAATAATTCGTACAGCTGCACAAATATCTGTACAGGGGCACCTCGCCGCACTAAAGGCAACATCATTTAATTATGAATATGAAGTGCAGGCGGCGGTTGAAGGTAGATTTATGGAGTTGGGTTCGCCAAGAGTTGCGTTTAGTTCTATCGTTGCGAGCGGTAAAAATGCTTGTATTTTGCATTACACAGAAAATAGAGAAAAATTACAAAATGAAAGTTTAATCCTCGTTGATGCGGGGGCAGAATACCAAGGTTATGCAGGAGATATCACCTCTACCTTCCCTAAAAGTGGAAAATTCAGTTTGGCACAAAAAGAACTGTACGACCTTGTTTTAAAAGCACAACAAGCGGTGATTGCATTAATTAAACCCAATGTAAGATACGACAAATTACATAAGTGTTCTGAAAAAATTATGACACAAGGGCTACTTGATTTAGGTGTTTTAAAAGGTGATTATAAAAAGCTATTAAAGAAAAAGGCTTATAAACGCTATTTTATGCACGGAACAGGACATTGGTTGGGCATGGATGTGCATGATGTGGGTGATTACAAAGTGAAAGGAAAGTGGCGTAAATTAAAGCCAGGCATGGTTTTAACCGTTGAACCAGGTATTTATATTTCTTCTGAAGAAGGTAAGAAAAAATTGCTAGATAAAAAATATTGGAATATTGGTATTAGAATTGAAGATGATATATTAGTAACGGATAAGGGCAATGAAGTATTAAGTACGGGCTTGCCAAGAACAACATCTGAAATAGAAAATTATATGAAATTAGAGAGCATAGTATGTTAAAAAAAGAATCAACACGGGTTGTACTTGTTGTTGTATTTTTACTGTTGATTTTTTCAATCACCATTTCGCTTTTTAATTTTAAAGTGTCATTACAGTCTAAAGAATTTGAATTAATTGAACGCTCTTTACCTTTGTCGGTTGATAATATTTATACTGATATTCAAAAGCATGTAATGGATCAAAATCTTATTGCCTCGATGATGGCAAATGATTCTTTTTTAAAGCACTGGCTTGTTAATGACAAAAAAAGCGATGAAGAGATTAAGCGTTATCTAGGTTCTATTAAAAACAAATATAATTTGTTTACTGCCTTTTTAGTGGTAGAAAACTCATTGGATTATTACACGCAAAATGGTTTTTTAGAAAAGATAACTACTGATAATCCTGATAACGCATGGTATTACAGGTTTCGAGATAGTCCACTGGATAGTGAAATAAATCTAGTTTTTAATCAACATTTAGATAATACGCTTATTATGTTTATTAACCATAAGATTTTTAATGATGACTCTCAATTATTAGGGGTCACAGGCGTTGCATTAAAAGTTTCTTATCTTAATGGGATGTTAAAAAAAATTAGGCAAGAATATCAGTCTGAAGTTTTCTTTTTAAATGAAAGCTCTAAGATTGTTTTTTCGGAGAATAAGTCGTTAATGGGGGAAAGTTTTTTTGAAATAGAAAATATTAAACCCTTTAAAAATAATAGTTTTGTAAATGCTCCCAAAGTATTTGAGTATGAAAAAAATGGCAATGACTATATTTTTATGACTAAATATATAACAGAGTTAGATACTTATATTATTGTTAGGGTTAAATTAAGTGACTTTACTCAGAATATAGAGAAAACTTTATATATCAACCTTATTGTTTCATTGTTAATCTCGTTAATTATTTCAATCCTAATTATAATTATGTTTAAACGCTATAATTATAAATTGACTTTTTTAGCTCAAAAAGATGGTTTGACGGGGCTTGATAATAAAATGACTTTCAACCGTTTATTAAAACAATCTTTAGCTATATGTAAAAGACAGGAAAAAAGTTTAAATGTTATTTTCATTGATTTAGATGATTTTAAAGGAATTAATGATAGTTTAGGGCATTATGCAGGTGATGAAGTGCTTAAAAGGCTCGCAGTAATCTTAACTAAACGAACGCGTAATTCAGATATTATTTCTCGTTGGGGTGGTGAGGAATTTGTGATTGCTTTGAATAATGTAACAAAGGAAAAAACTTGTGAAATCGCCGAAGAGATAAGGCAAGACATTAAAAATGATGGAAAATTAAAAGCGATTACGAGTAAATCGGTAACAGTAAGTATTGGCGTTGCTTCTTTTCAGGAAGATGATAACCTAGATTCGTTATTAATTCGTGCAGATAAAGCGATGTACCAAGCAAAGAAAAAAGGCAAAGACCAGAGTAGTTTTTTGTAATCGAAGCTCGCCTTAAGGAATATAAAATTATGCAAAATTATGATGTCGTTATTATTGGAGCAGGTCCGGTAGGATTGGGCTTGGCGATTGGTTTAGCTAATCAGGGAAAAACGGTTGCAATCATCGAAAAAGAACCAGCCCAACAAAGCCCCTCTTTTGATGGTCGAGTGCTAGCCCTAACCTATGGTTCGAGTTTGGTTTTAGAAAAGCTAGCTTTATGGGATGATTTAAAACCTTATACAACACCAATTAAACATGTTCATGTTTCGCAAAAAGGTTACCTAGGACTTACGCAAATTCATGCAGAAGAAATGCGGGTAGATGCGTTAGGTTACAGTATTACCTCGGCAGATCTAGGCAAGGTGCTTTGGCAGCATGTTGAGAAAATATCGAATATTACACTCTATCCACAAACAGAATTAGAAAGCTTTGAAGTTGCAGAAAGTGCCGTAGAAGTAAAAATTGCCAGGGGCACCCTTACTTGTCAGTTAATAGTGGGTGCAGATGGTACCAAGTCTAAAGTTAGAGAGATATTACAGATAAAATCGAGCGAAAAATCTTATGATGCATTTGGAGTGATTGCCAAAATAGAAACAGAGCAACATCCACAAGGTTGGTCGTATGAACGATTTACCACAGAAGGTCCTGTTGCGTTATTGCCGATGGAAGGACATTTTCATAAAGCCGTAATGGTTGTTCCTGCCGAAAAAATTGAAGAAGTAAAAGCCTATTCAGATGAACAGTTTATTGAAGCCTTTGCCAAAAAGATGGGTGAACGCTTGGGGGAGTTTGTGTCGGTTTCTAATCGTGTAAGCTATCCTTTAACAGAAAGCTATGCCGAAAAAATGGTGTCGAAAAGAGCGTTACTTATTGGCAATGCCTCGCACACCCAACACCCCGTCGCCGCTCAAGGTTTGAACTTAGGGATAAGTGATATTGTGGCATTTTTAGAATTAATGGTTGACCAAGATGATTTAGGTAGTTGGAAAATTTTGCAAGATTACGAAAAACAAAGGCAACCAGTGCATGAAAAAATTATGGGTTTTACCGATAGCTTAATTCAGATTTTTGAAAATAAATCAACAACAATTGGGCACTTGCGTGGCATAGGATTAATGGTGATGGAGAGCATGCCAAACAGACGAAAAAAATTAGCTAAAATGGCAATGGGACTGTAAAAATGAGTGAGTACACGAGTTTACAAACCACACAATGGGATGTCATAATTGTGGGTGGCGGAATGGTCGGTGCAACAACAGCATTAGATTTTGCCCAAAATGGCTTTAAAGTTGCTTTGTTAGAAAAGCAACAACCTGAACTAAGTTGGTCAGAAGATAAAAGTTACCAAATTAGAGTGAGTGCATTAACAAGAGCGTCAGAAAATATATTTAAAAATTTAGGCGTATGGCAAGGCATTGAAAAACGCCGTTTTCATGCCTTTACAGACATGCATGTTTGGGAGGATATTTCTGATGCAGAGGTACATTTTTCTGCCACAGAAATAGGTGAAGAAAACCTAGGTTTTGTGGTCGAAAATGAAGTTATTGTTGCCAGTTTATGGGAATCTATTTTAGATAACGGCAATATACAGCCTATTTTTGGCGAAATAATTAATAAAATAGAACTAGAAAAAAGTTTGGCGGAAGTCTCGTTTGAATCGGGGTTGCAATTAACCGCTAAGTTAGTAGTGGGAGCAGACGGCGCGTTTTCCTTAGCCCGTGAACTAGTCGGGATTAAAGTAAAAGAACATAGTTATGAACAATGTGCGATTGTAGGGTGTGTTAAAACAGAATTATCTAACCAAAATACCTGTTGGCAACGCTACCAACAAGTAGGACCTTTTGCATATTTAGGGATGGCAAACAAGGTTAGCTCAATTGCATGGTATTTACCTGTTGAAAAAATGCAGTGGGCATTAGATTTAAGTGAAGAAAATTTTAAATCCGAAATTGAAAAAGCATCGGGCGCTAAACTAGGTCAAGTTGAACAAACTTATGGTCGAGCAGGGTTTCCTTTGGTGAGAAGGCATGCCGAAGAATATGTAAAAGCCCACTTTGCCCTAGTAGGAGATGCCGCTCATACCATACACCCACAGGCAGGGCAAGGTGTTAACCTTGGTCTGCTAGATGCGGTTGCACTGGTTGAGGTAATTACCAATGAACGGAACTCGTCTGAAAAAGACTGGAGTAGAAGGTCTGTTTTAAGGCGTTATGAAAGATGGCGTAAAGGTGATAATATTATCATACAAAGAGCAATGGAAGGGTTTGACTGGCTTTTTAAACAGAATAATCAATCCAAAAATAGCTTAAGAGCATCATTTGTGACGCTCGGTAATAACTTAAAAATAGTTAAAAACTGGCTTATGTCGCAAGTATTGAACGGTAGAACCGCGTTGCCTAATAAAGCGACCCGCCCCTGGTGATTTTTGATTTAGTTGGAAA
>CAYMAW010000078.1:0-6247 GCA_964388565.1 uncultured Piscirickettsiaceae bacterium
TAAAAAACTTATTTTAAGGAGACACTTAAGCAGACTCTGAATAACTGATTAAAACTTTACTGAGAAGAAATAATTGGCGGTTGTTCAGTACCCCCCCTGGCATTTTCTTACTCATGTAATGATCAAGTAAGATTATAAGCGGTGGTGTCGTAGGCGTAAAATATAATGTTAAATTGTTTTTAGTGGATATTCTGCCTATGCTGATTCTCAACTATATCTCGCAAAGGACAACGGCAGAAATAAGATTTCAAATATTGTTTTAAGCGATTAAACTTTCCATATAAAGACCAAATACAAAACAAAGTTCATGTAGAATAAAATAATTGTTAATTAATAAAAAAACTATGAATATAAATAAATTTTTATACCCACTATTAATCGGACTTTTTACATTTATTGTCGCTATTTCTATTACTGCATGCAATGATAACGCAGAAGCCGACAAACAAAACATTGATCAGCCCGTAAGTTTAACCATCTATACGGGTAGAACAATGGTTGATCCCTTAATGGTATTAGTTAAAGAATTTGAGCAAAAAAAACAAATTATAATTGAGGTTAAACAAGGTGCATCTGGTTTTCTGTACGATACCTTAAAAACTGAAAAAACGGGTGATATTTACTTTCCTGGTTCAAAGTCTTATGGCGTACAAGGCCGTAAAGAAAACTTGATGAGTTATGCCGTTTTTGTCGGTTATAACCGTCTCGCATTATTTGTACAAAAGGGTAACCCTAAACACTTAACAAATAATTTAAATCATCTTATAGATCCAAATCTATCGGTTGTACTAGGCACCAAAGATTCAGGTGCAGTGGGGAAAGCCACACGAGAAATGTTAACCAAACTTAATATTGCAGACCAATCCTATGAAAACGCGGCGTATTTTACAACAGATTCTCGAGAACTATTTAATGCTATCGTCGAAAAGAAAGCCGACCTAACCCTTAACTGGTTTGCGGTAAGTAAATGGAAAGGGGCTAGCAACACTTTAGAGGTTATCCCATTAGACTCGAACTTAGCTAAACCCACAGTTCTTGAACTAAATCTATTAAATTCAAGCAAAAATAAGCAGTTGGCTAAAGAATTCTTAAACTATGTTGGTTCTAAACATGGTTTAACCGTATTTTACAACCATGGTTTTTTAACGAACGATGAATTCAAGCTAGCAACATAAATATAATGAAAAAAACAAATTTAAAACAAGCAACAAAAATAAACTTAGTTTTACTATTTATTGTCTTTGTTTTTGGTGTCGCATCCCAAGTAGCTTTAAACATTATCTCTAGCAGTTTAAATGCAAACATTGACCAAGAAATCCATCAAGACAACATTAAAAACAGTATCGGTCAAGAGCTAATTAAAAACATCTATCTACTAGAGTCAAACTATTTTCATCTTTCTGCTTTCCCAAATAAACATATAAAAAAAACATTATTAGAAAACATCTACACAATAGAAGACACTATTAAGTCTAACTTAGAAATATTAAATCGTGGTGGTAGGTTTAAACTAAATTATGATTTAAATATATCAACTTCTCAAAATAAAACACTTACCATTAGCTATATACCTGACATATACAATCAATTTTCTTTTGAAGAAGCGGATGTTATTAATAAAATTAAAAGTATTAATAAAGCGCTTATTAGTATTTCAATTGAAATAAAAAACCTTAACACTTCACTTGAAAACAAATCAGACGATCTCGCACAAACAATATCTATTTTAAAATTGCAGTTAAAGTTCTTAACCCCCATTTTTCAACGCTTAAAGCAAAATGCTAACAACATTATTTACAAAAACCAAAAGCGACACCGTAACCTTTTACTGTCTGCGACTAAAGAAAAAAACCTTTATTATTGGCTAAAAATTGTAATTACCATTTTAATTTCTTCGTTGCTACTATGGTTTTTTAGGCGGTTGTCTTTAAGTATTGAACGCTCCTTCACTGAAATAGAAAAAAATAAAGATCTGATTCAAGACATTCTAACTTCTCAAATGAACATTATGATTGTTAGTGATGGCAAACAGATATTAGATGTCAGTGGAGGTTTCTTTAATTACTTCGATAATTTTAAAAACTTAGATGATTTCAAACAACTTTATACCTGTATTTGTGATCTTTTTCTAAAAGAGGTCGGGTTTATTTATAAATTTACCGATAAAAACTGGTTAGAGTTTATCTTACAAAACCCACAAACAATGCACAAAGCAAAAATGAAAAAAAATGGTGTTGTAAGTACTTTCCATATTACCGCCGAAAAATCTAAAAAATACCAGCGCACAATCATTAGCCTCTATGACATAACTGCTACCGAAAAATTACACCACGAGTTAATGGTCGAGAAAAATAAAGCCATTTCCGCAACTAAGGCAAAAGATGAGTTTTTAGCAAACATGTCGCACGAAATACGCACGCCTTTAAATGCAATTTTAGGATTTATTTCGTTATTACAAGAAAAGAAATTTGACAAAGAAAGCCATCAATATTTAACAACCATTGATAATTCAGGGCACTCTTTATTGGGTATTATTAATGACATTTTAGACTTTAGTAAAATAGAAAGTGGTAAATTTGAGCTTGACCCTGTCCAATTTAATCCTCGCCGTGAATTTCAAACCGTTTCAGACTTATTCCGAGCAAAAGCAAGCCAAAAAAACATTATATACTCCTTACACTTAGATAAAAACATCCCAAATATTCTTAAAGCTGATGTTTTAAGAATTAAGCAAATTGTATCCAACCTACTTTCTAATGCGATTAAGTTCAGCGAAGAACATCAACCTATCCGTTTAAACGTTAAATATAATGAACAAGGCTCAACGCTATTCATCGGTGTCGAAGACCAGGGAATAGGTTTGACTAAAAGCCAGCAAGCCGCTGTTTTTGATGCATTTTCACAGGCAGAAACCTCAACCACTCGAAAATACGGTGGTACAGGGCTTGGCTTATCTATTAGTTCTAAACTTGCAACATTACTCGGTAGCGAATTAAAAGTAGAAAGTGAAATTGGCAAAGGAAGCCATTTCTATTTTACTATTCCTGTTAAAGCGATAAAAGGAACATTAGAAGTTAAAAAAGAACAATATGCTACCACCTTTAATGGTCATGTTTTATTAGTAGAAGACAATAAAACAAATCAAATGCTGATGAGTGCGGTACTTAAAAAGAAAAACTTAACTTTTGACATCGCAAACAATGGTATTGAAGCGATTGAGTCCGTTCAAAAGCAAGATTATGATCTTGTATTAATGGATGAAAACATGCCAAACTTAAACGGTATTGAAGCAACAAAACAAATACGAAACAAAGGTGGTAAATTTACTAATTTACCCATTATCGCATTAACCGCCAATGCAATGACGGGTGATAGAGATAAATTTATTAAGGCAGGAATGAATGATTATTTAACCAAACCTGTTAACATTAAAGAACTAGAAAGAATATTTAGTTCTTATTTAATTAATTAGATAAAAATATGGCGACCAACTTAATGAATACAAAACAAAGCCTCCTTAAAAAAATGACAATTTTAGTCATTGAAGATGACCTTGTTTCTCGAATAGCTATTAAAAAAGTCTTAGAGAATTCTGATTTTGTCGTGCTAGAAGCCTGCAATGGTCGTGAGGGTTTTACTGCCTTTATGGAAACCAGCCCCGACCTTGTTTTAATGGATGTTATTATGCCAGAAATGGATGGCTATGCAACGACCGAAGCAATTCGAAATTATGAACAAAAGCGTTCTGTTCCCATTTTGATGCTTACTTCATTAGATGACATAAACGCAATTGATAAAGCATTTGAAGTGGGTGCAACTGACTTTATAACAAAACCGATTAATTGGTCCTTATTAACCCAACGAGTCAAATATGCAACTCGTAGTTCAGAGATTGAAAACAAACTTTTGACAACACAAGAACAATTAAAGTTTTCACAAAAACTTTCTAAGCTTGGGTATTGGGAATGGGATATTCTAAGTAACCAAATAATAGGTTCAGACTCAGTTTTTGAACTATTCGCCGTGCCAACCCATTCTCACATGGATTTAGAACAATTTACCGACAACATCCTTGCCGAAGACTTAGGATTTGTTAAAGAAAACTTCTTTAACGCAATGAAAGGTAAGGTTAAGAAAATTCAAACATCCTTCCGAGTTAAACACTTTGACAATTCAATCAGACACATTGAATGTTTAGGTGAGGTGATTACTGACAAAAACAATAAAGCCATTAAAATAAAAGGTTCTGCACAGGATATTTCTCGTTTACATAAAGCCGAAATATTAATTGACTATCAGTCAAAACATGATCAATTAACCGAACTTCCTAATCGAGTATTCTTTAATGAATCATTAGCAGAACACCTTGTTAAGATGACCAAAAAACAAATAAGTGCCGTCATTATTTTAGATATAGATCGCTTTAAAAAAGTAAATGATAATTTGGGGCAAAAAAGTGGTGATTTGTTACTCTTAAATATAGCTGAAAGACTGAGAAGAGTCACAAGATCAGATGATATTATTGCCCGTTTAGGCAGTGATGAGTTTGTGATTTTACTTAAAAAAGCAAAAAATCTGCAAGAGCTTAATCAATCTATTATCAGAATCTTTAAAGACCTCACTAAAAGCTATCTTATTTCAGAACATGAACTATTTGTCACTTTTTCTATTGGTCTTTGTATTATTGACAAACAAATTTCTGAAGCAAGTGAATTAATTGCTCGTGCAAATATCGCTAGAAGTGAATCAAAACGAGCTGGGGGCGATCAATTCCTATTCTACCAATCAAAAATGAATGCAGAATCTAAAAGGGAATTAGGCTTAGAAAATGATTTGCGTAAAGCACTAGATAACAACGAAATAGAAGTTTACTATCAACCTCAAGTATATGGCGACACTTTAAAGGTGTATGGATCTGAAGCGTTGGTTAGATGGAACCACCCTACTGAAGGAATTATTTCCCCCGTGGTATTTATACCCATGGCTGAAGCATCTGAACTTATTGTTAGCATCGGTCAATTTGTCATGAAAACAGCCATTGAACAAACTGAAAAATGGCATGCAGAAGGCTACGATAACTTACACATTGGTATCAACTTATCAGGCAGGCAGTTTGCAAGTTTCAATTTGATAAAAGAGGTACAGGAATTACTAGAATCTTCAAATTTAGCGCCTAAGTATATTGATCTTGAAATAACTGAAAGTTTAGCTATGACAAATGCCGACCATAATATTTCGGTTCTCAAGGCTTTAAAAGCACTAGGCATTAAACTATCAATCGACGATTTTGGTACGGGATATTCTTCTTTGTCTTATTTGCATAGCTTCCCTGTAGATACTATTAAAATAGACCGTTCTTTCATCATAAACATGGCAAATAAACAAGGAAAATCAATCGTCAATACCATCCTTGGTATGGCAAACAACTTACATTTAGAGGTTGTTGCAGAAGGAATTAAAAAAGACTTCCATATTGATTTTTTACAGGAAAAAAAGTGTACCATCTTCCAAGGTTACAAGTTTGGAAAACCTATGAAAGCTCATGAATTTACACAATATTTACATACCCAAAAGGATTAACTTATAATGAACACGGTTGATGCAACTAGCCTAGAAATGCTAAAAGAAATTATTGGTGATGACCTAAAAGAAATTTTATTAAGCTTTATCGAAACATCAGTTGAAACACTACAACAAATGAAGCAGGCATTAAAGGATAACAATGCTGATAATCTAAAACTGCACGCTCATACATTAAAAGGAAGTAGTGCAAATATCGGAGCGACTATCCTACCTGAATTAAGTTTTAAATTAGAAAACAAAGGTAGCGAAGGTATTGCACAAGATCTAGATACCGAAATTATAAATGTAGAATTAGAATTAGACAATGTTAATAATTTTATTAAAAATTATATTAAAGACAACTTCTAAAAGCCCTTATAGCTAAAAACTATCAAATAAATAGATACATTCAATTTTACTAATCCCTTTTGTTTTTATAGAATGAGACCTTTTCACAAGGTAATTGCGAACTAAAAATTAGATATATTTTAGCCTGTTTTGCCTAAAAAAGAAGCGTAATAGCCAGCTATTGCGTGTTTTTTAGGTGAAAGAGGCTGAAATATAGCCATTTTTAGTCGTGATTAATCTTGTGCAAAGGTCTCAGAATATCGTTGAACACAAACAAAAGGAGGGTAGTGTAAAGTTTGTTCTGTAAATTCAGATTTGCAACTTTAAGTGGAAATTG
>CAYMAW010000079.1:0-6082 GCA_964388565.1 uncultured Piscirickettsiaceae bacterium
TGGGTCGAAGAATGCATTTTAATACTGCGATTGCATCATCAATGGAGTTGGTAAATGAATTGTCTAAGTTTGGCGACACCTCAAATTTAGGGCGAAGCGTTGTTCAAGAATCCCTAGAAAAATTAGTGTTATTGCTTGCCCCTATGTCACCGCATATTTCGCAAAAACTATGGGAAGATTTAGGTAAAACAGGTCTAGTAATTGATGTCAGTTGGCCCGAAGTTGATGCGTCTGCTCTAGTCAAAGATGAAATTGAAATAATGGTACAGGTTAATGGTAAGTTAAGAAGTAAGATTGAAGTCGCCATTAATTTAGATAAAGAAAGTATTTTGGCATTGGTTAAAGCAGATGAACAAACTATTAAGTTTATTGAAGGAAAAAAGATTGTAAAAGAGATTGTTGTACCTGGTCGTTTAGTTAATCTAGTGGTTAAATAACTTGTGAAAATGGTTAATACAGCAATAATTACCAGTAAAGGGGGTGCCCCTGGCGATTTTTACTGGGCTGGCATCGTTTTGATAGTGCTGTTTAGTTTGTTGTTATCTTCTTGTAGCTTCCATTTGAAAGGTTTAAATCAAGTTCAAGCAAATTACCAAAGCATTAAGATTGTTGATGAACATTTGGCAAGTACAGATGTTCAGCGAGAATTACGCCAACAATTTGCTGGCATGGGAGTGAGGGTTGTAAAAAGTCTGTCGGATGCCGATTTAGAACTTACCTTAATGCCAACACTGTTAGATGCTTCTGTAACAGGAAGAACGGGAAAGGGAGATGTTTCTTCTGAACTCTTAAAAATGTCACAGCCGTTTAAGGTTAATAAAGTTGCGAGTGAAGAGGGGCTGTTAGATGTAACGGTGATTAGTTTTCGAGATAGAAATGTCAGTAGTGGTTTATTACAAGCATCTTCTAGAGAATTACGCAGTATTAAGCGACAAATGTCGGCTGACATTTGCTTAAAAATAGTGAAGAGAATTAATTATTCGCTAGAAAAAGATGGGACACTAACAAAGTGATTGCCGCTTCTGCATTTATTAAACAGTTGCAATCTAAGCAAGCCTTTCAAGTTAAGCCGCTAATTTTGATTTATGGCGAAGAGCCTTTATTTGTTCAATTAGCACAAGATGCTTTACGCGAAAAATTAAAAGAAAACGACTATTTGCAACGAGATCTCTTTGAAGTAGATGGTAACTTTAAATGGCAAAATTTACAGATGGAAACTTCGGCAGGAAGTTTATTTGCCGATAAACGGATTATTGAATTAAATGTTCCAACCGCAAAATTTGGGCGAGAAGGTGGGGCGTTTATTCAATCATGGTTAAAAATGCAACATGATGTTCCACCAGAAATTTGTATTATTATTTTATGCGAAAAAATAGACTTTAAACAAACCAAAAGTAAATGGTTTCAATCAATAGAAGCGTCTGGAATGGCGGTGCAGTCAAAACCAATAGAAGGGCAAAGTTTAATTCACTGGTGTCAAAATAAAGCAACAGAATTAAACCTTCAACTAGACCGAGAAGCCGCATCTTTGTTAGCAGAAAGAGTAGAAGGCAACCTGCTGGCGGCAAATCAAGAGTTAGAAAAATTAAGTCTATTGTTTGAAAATAAAACTTTAACGGTACAAGATATCCAAGAGAGTGTTGCAGATCAAGCACATTATCAATTGTTTGCACTGAGTAGTGCCATGTTAAGCGGGCGAGTAGCGTATGCGTTGCAAATTTTAAACCGCTTAAGACAAACGGGATTAGAGCAAGCGGTTATTTTATGGTTGCTATCAAAAGAATTACGCGAGTTAATTAATATCAGTCAAAAACAACAAACTCAATCGTTAGGTCAAATATTTAAACAGCTAAGAATTTGGCAATCTCGCCAAGCAGAATATTCATCAGCACTGAATCGGCATAACTTAGCAGAGTTACAGTCATTTTTAAGTATCGCGCTAGAAATTGATTTAAACATAAAAGGCATTCGACCAGGTTTCGGAAAAAATGATGCCTGGGTTGGTATTACAGATTTGGTGTATAAAATAGGTAAATAAAATGAGTAATGATATAAAAAAAATGATGCAAAACTTAGGAAAGCAAGCAAGGCAAGCATCAAGAAAATTATTAGCAGCAACAACAGAACAAAAAAATAAGGCTTTAAATCTTATGGCAGATGAATTGTTGAATAATGCGGGAAACTTAAAAATTGAAAATGAAAAAGATTTAAAAGCGGCACGCGATAAAGGCTTAAGCCCTGCGATGGTTGATCGCCTTGCTTTAACAGATAAAGTCATTGCAGGTATGGCAGAGGGATTAAGACAAGTCGCAACGCTGAACGACCCCGTTGGTGAAATTACTGATATGAAGTTTTTACCATCAGGTATTCAATTAGGGCAAATGCGTGTGCCGTTAGGTGTCGTCGGTATTATTTATGAATCTCGACCAAATGTAACGATTGATGCCGCGGCACTTTGTTTGAAATCTGGTAATGCCACTATTTTGCGTGGAGGGTCGGAAGCAATACACTCCAACAAAGCCTTGGCAAATTGTATTCAAACCGCATTAAAATTAAGCGGACTACCTGAATCATCTGTGCAAGTCGTACCCACAACAGACCGAGCGGCAGTAGGGGAATTAATTACCATGACTGAAACGATTGATGTCATTATTCCACGAGGTGGAAAAAGTCTAACTTCTCGAATTAGTAATGATGCAAAAGTGCCAGTAATAAAACATTTAGACGGCATTTGTCATGTTTATATTGACGATGATGCCGATGCTGAAAAAGCGATTAAAGTCGCTTTTAATTCAAAAACACATCGTTATGGTGTATGTAATGCAATGGAAACTTTACTAATTGCCGAATCAAGAGCGGAAGAGGTTTTGCCTGTTCTTGCTAAAATGTATATTGATGAAGGTGTTGAGTTGAGAGGTTGCGAAAAAACTTGTTCCATTGTTAATATTAATAAAGCAACGGCAGAAGACTGGGAAACAGAATATTTAGCACCTATATTATCCATTAAAATCGTTGATGATGTAAATGAGGCAATGCAGCATATTGAAACCTATAGCTCTCGACATACAGAATCAATCGTGACTGAAAACTTTAGCACCTCTCGTAAGTTTTTAGCATTGGTCGATTCTAGTTCGGTCATGGTGAATGCCTCTACCCGTTTTGCAGATGGGTTTGAATATGGATTAGGGGCGGAGATAGGGATTAGCACAGATAAAATACATGCACGAGGTCCCGTTGGGCTAAATGGACTAACTTCACAAAAATACATAGTACTAGGCGAAGGTTCGATAAGGAGTTAACTTTTTTGCAAAAAAACAACAAAATTTTATTAAGTTGTTTTTTTGGATAAAAAATACCATTTTTTAGATTAAATGGTAAAATGCACTAGTAATTTTTTTTAAAACTTTTTAGGAATATAATAAAATGAAAAAAACAGCCATCGTATTACCACTAATCGCTTCAAGTATTTTACTATCTTTAAGTGCAACATCTGCTTTAGCATGGAAGACAGAAATCCCACATAATGGTACAGAAGCATATGTACATGCCACAGACGGAAATATTGTCCGTGATAGATTTGGTGCTTGTGTAAGAACCATTAAATGGTCTAATGCATCATCAATTGACGCATGCGAAGGGCGTAAAGATAAGTCAGTTGTAGTCGCTCCTAAGCCAGTAATTGTTGCTCCTAAGCCAGTAATTGTTGCTCCTAAGGTAGTTGTCGTAGAGCCTGCTCCAGTTGTCGTTGTTAAAGCACCTATCGTTTCAGTTGCTGCTCCGATGGCATTTTTAGGTTTTTTTGATACAAATGGTTCTGGTCTTACGGGTCAAGCTCAATCTCAGTTAAATGACTATGTTGCTTATTTGAATGCTAACCCTAGCGCTAAAGTTAAGGTTTTAGGGCATACTGATTCTAGAGGTTCTGCTTCACTTAACCAAAGATTATCGTTAAAACGAGCTAATAGTGTTAAGTCTTACCTTGTATCTAATGGTATTGCAAGTGCAAGAATAGCGACAGTTGGAATGGGTGAGTCTAATCCAGTTGCGACTAACATGAATAAAGCAGGTCGTGCAGAAAATCGTCGTGTAGAGTTAGAAATTGTTAGATAATTTTTAGTTTCAATTTCGATTAAAAAAACGCCATTTTTTAATGGCGTTTTTTTTTACTCAAAATTTTAAAAGGGCGTTTTTAGCTATATGAAGAGGTTAATTGGAGTTAATGGTGGAACATTTGATCCTATTCATTTCGGTCATCTAAGGTCCGCGTTAGAAGTTTTGATGGCATTAGAGTTGGATGAGGTTAAGTTTATCCCCTCTTTTCAACCCGTGCATAAAGATGCGCCATGTGTTTCTGCTGTTGATCGTTGTGAAATGGTTCGTTTAGCCATTAAACGACAACCTTTGTTTTCTTTAGATACAATAGAGGTTGATCGCGAAGGTGCTTCTTTTATGGTTGATACTTTATCGACACTTAAGAAAAAAAATCCTGATGATACGCTCGTTTTGATGATGGGCGTAGATGCCTTTGCAAAATTTGATAGTTGGCATAAATGGCAAGATATTTTAGAAGTTGCTAATTTGGCTATAATGAATCGTCCAGGTTGTGTAAAATCCTATTCAAAAAAAGTAAACGAGATTTTAAAAAAACATAAGGTTGAATCTTTAAACCTTTCTTTTGGTCAGGTCGTTGAGTTATCTGTTACACAGCTTGATCTTAGTGCAACAGCATTAAGAAGTTTTTTGCAAAAAAATGAAACTGTTGATTACTTAATGCCAGCATCAGTAGTAGAATACATTCAGAAAAATAATTTATATTGAGAAAAAATTTAATGGACACAATACAGACTGAAAAATTAGTACTTACTAATTTAGAAGGCGCAAAAGCACTTGATATACAAGTGTTAGATGTAAGGGAGAAATGCACGTTTACCGATAAAATGATTGTTGCGACAGGAACGTCAACGACGCATGTGAAGTCAACGGGTGCATTTGTAGAGAAAGCATTTAAAGATATTGGTGAGCCTGCATTGGGTGTGGAATCTTCTCAAGATCCTGAGTGGGTGTTGATTGATTTAGATGTGGTGGTGGTGCATGTTATGACGGCGACCGCAAGAGAGAAATATCAATTAGAGAAACTTTGGTCGTTTGAGCCTGTTAGAGACTAGCTGTTAAGTGGTTATTCATTTTATTGTAGTCGGTCAGAAGATGCCTAAATGGGTTCTGGAAGGTTACGCTGAATATGCAAAGCGACTGCCAAAGTCTTGCTCGTTAAAATTAATTGAACTGCCAATGGCAATTCGTGGAAAAACGAGTTCGGTTGAAAAAAATAAGCAAGAAGAGGCGAAGCGTATTGAGTTGGCAATTCCTAAGGGTGCAAAAATTATTGTGCTAGATGAGTTGGGTGTGCAAACAACGACAGCCCAATTCGCTGAAAAGCTAAAAGACTGGCTAGGTTCAGGGCAAGATATTGCACTTGTTGTTGGTGGTCCAGATGGCTTGTCGTCCAGTTTTTTGAAAAAAGCGGATTGGAAGTGGGGCTTATCTAGGTTAACCTTGCCGCATCCAATGGTTAGGGTTGTCGTTGCAGAACAGGTTTACAGAGCTTGGTCGGTTTTACAGAGTCACCCTTACCATCGTTCATAGTTTAATTGTTTTTTTTAAAATAAATCTATTAAGTTGTTCTTGACAATAGGCTCTTAGGTGACTAAAATTCTCTCTCTATTCTTTTAGCTTGACTAAAAGTGTAGAATAATACCTTCCCCTTAAGAAAGGGGGAGAAAATAAAAGTAAAACTTTAATGGAGTAAGATTAATGGCTACAATTAACCAGTTGGTGCGTAAGCCGCGTAAAGATAAGGTTAAAAAAACTAATGTTCCAGCACTTGAGGCATGTCCTCAGCGTCGTGGAGTATGTACGCGCGTTTATACAACAACCCCTAAAAAGCCTAACTCTGCCCTACGTAAAGTTGCACGTGTGCGCCTAACCAATGGATATGAGGTAGCTACTTATATCGGTGGTGAAGGTCATAACTTGCAAGAACACTCGGTTATATTAATCCGTGGTGGTCGTGTAAAAGATTTAC
>CAYMAW010000080.1:0-5767 GCA_964388565.1 uncultured Piscirickettsiaceae bacterium
GGTGTTATCTGCACAAATAAGCAGATAAACGAACCAGTTATTTTCGTTAATCGCTTGATTAACGAGTTTTATATCTTGGTTCACTTAACAATGGGATATGTTTTTCGATATCTTTGTCTTGTTGTAATTTTTTAATTAACTCATCATAAGAACTTTGTGGCTTAACATCAAAAATTGCTGTAAATCTATTTGGTAATTGAGTTATCTTTTTAAAATTATAATTGTTAGCGACAATATGAATATCTTTTTCATTAAAGGTTTTAATAGCAAACACGCCATTTACGACGGCATTATGTCCACTCGTTTTATTATAAACTACGGGTACAATCTCTATACCATCACGGGTTTTTGGCGCACACTCTGATTTATCAAACTGTTCTTCATTGGTTTGATAAATAAACCACATGCCGTTTCGTTCAATTAAAGTAGTCCGCATTGATTCAGGTAGTTCTTTAGGCGGAACAATACTGGCAAAACGACTTGGCTTTGCTTGGTAGGACTTTCCTGCATTTTCTGCGACCAGTTGGCAAGCCGTTAAATAAGCATGTGCAGGACTGCTCAATATCGTTAGAAATAGTGTTGTAAATAAAAACTTAAATTTAATGTCCATAAATAGTTAATCCAAAATTATTCAATTTTCCTGTTCCAACATGCTCAATATATACTTGTGTACTATCATCTACATCACTTACTTTTAGCGTCCAAGTTCCAGCTGATGATTCACCATAAAAAGCATGGCTTATCATTTTAAAGTTTGGCATATCATAACCCGACGCAAACGCATTAAAGGGAGTCATCATAATAGATTTTGTGCCTGATGGAGAGGTTAATTCAATCAAATAATCTGAGGCATCTATTTTATTATCTTTACGCGTTGCCGATGCTTGAATTGCTGAAATATCAACGGTTAATTCAACCGATTCTAGCGTTAATGCAGATGCTATATTTAAAGTTTTGGTAATCCCTGCTGAATTGGCATCGGCAATCTCATTATTGCTATTAAAATTAGCACTACTTAATGTCACTATATTCATTGCCGCAAGGGTTGTATTCGTGTTTTGGCGTTGTTCTGCCAAACTAACCGCATCTAAAATATGAACCGCACCAAAACCATATTCATTACTAAAATGAAAACCTGCACTATTGGTTATCCATTTTTGATCTATCACTTGGCTTATTCCATTTAACTGAATCGTTCTTTCGGCTAAATTAGGGTCAAGCTTACGGGCTGTTTTTGCCAAAATATATTTTACATCACGCCAAGTTGCAGATGGGTTAGCGGAGAGTATAAGAGCGGCGGCACCGCTCACGGTTGGTGTTGCTGCCGATGTGCCGTTAAAGGCAGAGTAGTAATTGCATTCAACATTTATATCGCTATTACCACGGTTAAATGAGGTGTTTGGTGAAATACTAGAATCATCTTTACTGTAACCTTTTTCACAACCTGATTGATCTGTCGTCATGATAGCAGGTGCTTTTTGACCAAACTCGCCCCCTGCCCCAACTACCCAAATGGCAGAACCAGTATTACTGTATGAAGCACGCCTATCGCTAGCATTAAATGATCCGACAACCATTTGATAGGGGGTTACATTTTCAGGTTCTTGATTGGCGTTATAACAGGTAATATCATTATCAATCGCTTCGGAACAATAAGACTGGTCAAATTCACTTCCACCATCATATTCATTACCTGCGGCTTTGACATAGATACCCCCCCTGGCATTTCTTAGTGTTTCTGTGCCTTCACGCATTGCATTTAAGACGCTTTCGTTATTAAATCTTTCGATATCATCTAACTTTTCTTGTACTTTACTAGGGTTAGTTCCATAACTTTTATTAAAAATGGACACGCTACTCGCTTTCATTCCATTAAAACCGTTAACAGAACTTTGAGAACCTAATGAAGCCAGTTCTTCATTCAAGCCGTTTACCGCTAATAAATTAAACCCTCTTAATTTTGCTTGTGGAGCAACCCCCATAATACCGAACCCGTTGTTTCCCCTAGCGGCGGCAATGCCTGCGACACTGGTACCATGGTCACCGTCAGATAGGGATGATGTTGTGTCGTGTGTGGTTTTATTATTGAATGAACTGGCAAAATTATAAGACCCATTGGCAATGACATTAAAGAGTAAATCTTCATGTCCTATTTCTAAGCCTGAATCAATAATGGCTATTTCGACTCCTTCCCCAGTATAACCTTTTGCATAATTGCTGGCGGCTAAATTACTAGAAGGAAAGCCACGCATGTCGGCACCTATCTCACCCGAAAAATTACTGTAGGTTAGTGCCGATTGCCCGTTATTAAAAAGATACCATTGATGTTTTGTTAAGGGGTCATCGGCATTGTCTTCGCCACCACCATTTGTAGCAGAACAAGAAACAATAAAAAAAGAAATGAGGAGTAAAAAATAAAGCTTCATAAACTTACTTTTACCATTTTCCTGACTGGCGTAAATTTGCTAACTTCGGGTTTTTCATCGGTAACATTAATGCAACCCAATCAGGCATATTGTTTGGGTTGGTTGCTGTAACTTTTAAATCTAATTTATAACGATGTTTTTTAAATAGTTGCGTTTTTGCTTTTAAATCCCAACCTTTTGATGGGTTTCCACCCGTTATTAAAGTATAAATTTCTTTATCTTTTAGTTCTGGTTCTGCTTCTAGCAATCCGAATTCAGCACCCATTGCTGAAAACCCTGTTACTGCTAGTTTTCCTGATAGTTCTGTTAGCCAAGCATCTTTTAGGTCTAGCTCAAAAGATAAATCAACTAAGTGTAATTCACCTTCTGCATCAGAAACTAACATTGTTTTTTCAGACAATTTCATTAATTCACTAACGGGCATATCCCCTGTTAAATTATTTACGCTTAAAAAATCTCCGTCTGTTTTTATTTTTGCATTTATTTTTCCAGTGCCTAATTTCCACTCAATATCCGCTCCCAATTTAGCAAATAACAAATCTGACCAGTTCAAGGTGAAGGCTATTTTTCCAAGTTTTATTTGTTCTGATGCGGTATTTAATTTAACCATAACTTCACCCTGCCACCAATCGCCTTGGGGTTGTGAAAGTAAAAGCGTTTTAGGTATTTGTTCTTTGACTTCTTTTTGATCTAATACCCAGCTTAATGGTAAATTTAGTATAACCGATGCGATAAATACCAGTAAAAATGAAACAAAAAATAAAATAAATCGAGACATTAGTTTATTACCTCAAAAACAACCTTCACTTCAACCATACCTTTTTTTACTTTTACTAAATTTAATTCCGTCGCGACCACGCCCTCTTGCTCCATTTTAGACAACCAACGAAAAAATCGTGGCGACTTTACTTCATTAAAACGAATTTCAATTCCTTGGTTACCACGCATATTAAGCGGGCTAATTGAAGTAAGGTTGCGTTTTAAATTTTGAGCCGATAGTTGTTGCTGTAAATAACGCGTTAGTTCTGATTGCGAATGAATGGTTACTTGTTTAACCGTCCCACTTAATGAGGTTAGTTTTTCATTTTGTTTATTTAACCAGTTCCAAGTTGATTCTGTATTATTTAACTTTTGTTTAGCCTGCTTATTTGCACTCATAATAGGCGACCAAACTAAAAGGTAAAGAAGCCCAATAATTAAAAAACCGACCATAACTTTAACCAGTGTTCTTTCACGCGGCTGTAAGTTTAACCATGACTGATAGGCAAAAGTTTGCTGAATAGTTTGTGATTGCCCACCCCACCAATTTTGCAGACTACTTAACATAAATATCTCCAGATACGTTTTTACTGCCTTGAGAACCTAATTCTTTTAACTTTAAATTCACTTGATATTTTTTTGAAAGCTTACTTTCTATTAACTGTAAATCATCAATTTTACTAGCGTCTATTGACAAGATTAATTGCTGTTTTTTCCATTGCACTTTTTTAATCTCAATGGACTGCTTACTTATCAACGGAATTAAAGTGGACTCAATTGATTGCAACATTTTTGTAGCACCTGAATTGGCTACATTATTAGTAAGCCTAGAAAGTTTGGACTTTGTTTGCGCACGAATATTAACAATTCGTTTAGTACCTGGAAACATTTGTTTAAATAATGTTTCTGCTTGCTGTTGATAGTTTTCTTGTTGCGTTAAATAACGCTTCGTTTCTATCATGTAACCAGCTAGGTAAGCCAACAATAAAGCAACGAGCAAAATAATTGGCACCAGCCATAACGATAACCAAGATTTTTGATTATTTTTTATCGCAAATATTCCTTGACGCAGACCTAACTTATTCATTGCTGAAATATGCGTCTGAGAAATTATTTTATCCCTATCAGTGTAAGCCGTAGTTAACTCTCTGGTTTCTAACTTAAGCAATTGTTCAATCCAAGAACTTGCCCCTGCTAACCCTTTGTATTGGTCGGTTCTAACAATAAGACGATCGTTTTGATTGATTGCCGTTAAATTGTTTTCAGAAAAAGGAATCGCAAATACATCTGCTACCAATTGAGATTGCTCTAAACCATGGGCTTTTAGTTCTTCTGCCCACTTAGCAAGTTTGTCTTTTTCAACGACGGCAACGGATATATAACCTGCTTTTTCGCCCGATGTTTCACGGTGAAGAATTGCAAAAAACAACTGTTCAACGGGTTGAGAAAGTTGTTCTTCTAACACAAATGGCAGTGCCTGTTGCCAATCTGATGTTTTTTTGCCGGGTACTTTTACCTCAACTAACAACACTTGTTCAGTCGGCACCAACACCACGCTAGTCACATCTGTTACCGCATGGATTTTAGGCGTAATTAAATGTCCATTTTCATCAAGGCGATAAAAATTTTCAAACGCAACTGTATTATTCATCTGTAATTCCTACCCATCGTTGCACTAAGTTAACCTTTTTGTTGCCATCACGCATAAATATACCTGATAATGTTTGTTTTGCTTCACCATATTCAACTAAACCGATTAAAAAGAAAAGCTCACTTTTTACATCAATAATATAGTCTGGAAAATCTGTTTTTATTTCTTCTAATTCAAGCCCTGGCGATTGTTCCTGCATAAAAGTCCAAAAATCATCGCGTTTTTTAGCTGGCGATTCTTTTCTGTTCTCTAACCAAGCTTGGGCAATCTCTGCCGTTAACCAATCGGCTAATGACTGCAATACTATTTCATCTGCCGTATTAATATTAATAGTCGTAATCTTTGGCAAGGTTGCGACAAAAGGCTTAATTTTTTTAATTATTTTTGGCGTAAAACCCTCTAACAACCCCAACTCTTGCACCAACACCAGTTTCTGATTTGCCGTTCGGTACGCAGGTTCTTTTAGTAAATAATGATCTGACTCTGCACCATAAATAGAAGCATTGTTATCTTTATCAATCCAGTCCGTAATAACTTCTTGTAAAGTGGGTTCAATTTCTTGTTTTTCTAAAAACCGTTTAACTACTTTATTCCAGTGCTTGCGTTTATCTTTATTAGTTTCTTGTAAATTATTAAGGTTTATTCTAGCCTGCATATCAAATAACTGACCCGATATTTCACCGCCTTCAAATGGCACGGGGAACATCGGTAAAGCCCACTGTTCTTGTAAGTGGTCTATTTTACTTTGCTCTGCGTCTAGCTTTAAGCCTTTTTTAATCCAAGCTTCCAACCCCCAAGCAACCGAAGTAGCTTGGGCTTGATGTAACATATTTGTACTTCTTTGTACCGTTAATGATTGCTGATAAATTAACTGGGTTGCTATAATAGTTACCAATGCAACCACCAGTAATACCGTAATTAAGGCAAATCC
>CAYMAW010000081.1:0-4088 GCA_964388565.1 uncultured Piscirickettsiaceae bacterium
TAAATATCATCATCGCCATGCCCACCTGATCTGTTGGATGAAAAATAACCACTGTTTTTATTATTATCAATGATAAAACAAAAATCATCCTTTGAAGAATTGATAGGTGTTCCTAAGTTTGTAGGTGTCATGGAAGTGTTCTGTAATGATACCATATACACATCTAGACCTCCTTGTCCTCCTCTACTGTCAGATGAGAAATATAAATTTCCTTTAGCACTCACATAGGGAAACATCTCTTTTCCAAAAGTGTTAATTTGACTACCCATATTCATGGGTGAGCCATAGGATCCGTCAACGTTGATTGTTGAACTATAAATATCTGTACCTCCCTTGCCTCCTGGCATATCAGAGGTGAAATATAATATAGTTTCATCTTGATTAAGAGCAGGGTGTCCTACGGAATAATTATCATCATTAAAAGGCATGGGTGTAATATTCGTCCAATCGCCTGCTTCACCAACATCGGCTTTAAACATTTTTAAATTATTCCAACCGACACTGTCTTTACCATAATGATTTTCAAAATAATTATTTCTAGTGAAATAAACCGTTTTCATATCTTTTGTAAAGATGGCATTGGATTCGTGGTATTTTGTATTGACATTGTCCGAAAATGGATTGCTGTCAATGATTTCTCCTGTTCCATCGATGACACCTTGGTATAGTTCTAAAAAAGGTTGCCCATTGGTCCAGTTCTTACGACTCTTATTATCTAAATTCTTAGAAGATGCATAAATGGCATCGCCTCCATAATAAGCTACGCCAAAATCGGAGTATTTCGTATTTACGTCTAAATTCTTAATTCGGTAGTTGTCTTGTCCATAAACATAACCTACGCTTAAGAATACTATTATTGCTATAATTTTTTTCATAATATAATATTTCAGTGTTTTAGGTTAGTAGATTAAAAGAATCTTGGACTCTTAATTCGTTTCTTAGTGAAATCTAAATCAAATAGTAACATAATTTCATGAGACCCAGAATTGTGGTCTCCTAAATTAGTTATCGTATGGTCATAGGCATAGCCTACACGAATTGTAGGGGCAACTTGAACACCAATCAAGGCATCTATAGAATCGCCTTCTCTCCATGAAAGACCAATCTCAAACATATCGTTGATAAAGAAGCTTCCGTTTAAATCAAAAGATATTGGCGCTCCTTGAACCATCTTAATCATAGTGGAAGGTTTGAATTTTAGATTATCACTAATATCAAACACATAGCCTAAAGTTCCGAAAAAGTGCATCTTGTCAGAGACATCTTGTATTACTTGACTACTAACACTATAGGTGTAGTTCTCTAATAAGTTTGGTACAGAAAATCCTGCATAAAACTTATTAGTGTAATAATAAATACCCGCACCAACATTAGGATAAGATTGCTTTGGTAAATTTTCTAATTGAGCATCGTTTGCTTGTAAAGGATTTGTAATACCAAAACTTAAAGTATTATAAGTACCTTTAACACCTACGGCTAACTTACCCGTTCTACTTACAGGAATCGCATAAGATAAATCTAGTGCAAGATTTGTTTCTTCTACAGGTCCTATTTGATCGTGAATAACCGAAATAGCAGCTCCTAAATTATTGATTATTTTCCCACTTATATTCAGGGTTTGCGTATCCGGTGCTCCATCTAGACCTACCCATTGTGTACGCCCTAATAAAGCGATACTTAAATCAGACCCACTTCCAGCAACCGCTGGGTTTAGAATATTCTGATTATACATATACTGTGTGTAATGCGGATCTTGTTGTCCATAGACCACACTTGTAAACAGTAAAGTAAATACCATTAATAAAATTGTTGTTGTTTTCATCTTGTATTTGTTTTAATAATGTAGGTGTAGTCCACAAGTCCACTTGGGGACTACATCCACATTAATTTAATTTATCTGTTTAAAAATATATAACCTGTTATGGGTTGTAAATTCCCTTTATTGTATTTCAATAAATAGAAATAAGTTCCTGCAGGTAATGACTCTCCCTCTTGGAAATTCATACGTCCGTTTGAAGTACCATCCCACCATGTTGGAATACTAACATTCTTGTTTTCATAGTGATACACTATATTACCCCAACGGTCATAAATCTCTAGTTCAAAATTAGGATACTGATCTAAGCCAGGTATAATCCAAGTATCATTCAAACCATCATCATTCGGTGAGAATGCATCGGGTATGGTCAATATTGGTTCTACTTTTACAAAAGAATAGTCATCCTCTGAAACAACTCCATTACCCGGTGCTGAATCTATATCAAACTGGTTTGGATTGACTGCTGTTAATTCAGCAACATTTGTCCAATTTCCTGTTGGTAGCACGTTAACAGTTACTGTTAATGTCTCTGTATCACCATTTTCTACAGTACCTATAGTCCAAATTCCTGTATTCTCATCGTAAGAACCTTCAGATGTTGTAGCACTTAAATATTCAAAACCACTTGGTAATAAATCCGTTACCACAACTTCAGTCGCATCATTTGGACCCTGGTTGGTTACATCTATCGTAAATGTGATTTCAGTTTCTGTTGTGGTCATTTCTGGTTCTAAATCAGAGGCTGTTTTCACAACTTCTAAGTCAATAACTTGAATTGGCGTAATATTAATAATCGTATCCATATCATCCTCTGTAAGATCTCCATTACCTGGAGTGGAATCTGAATCATCTTGATCTGATGTAAGCACCTCGGCAGTATTGGTGTAATCTCCTGTTGGATTAACAAGTACAGTTATTGTCAAGACTTGTGAAGTTCCTGCTGGAATATCATCTAAGTTTGACCACAATCCTGTCAAGTAATTATAATTACCTGAAGAAGCACTGTGATTAATATACGTATAACCACTTTCTAATAACTCCATAACAGAAACACCTGTTGCCGTTTGTGGACCATCATTAATCACTTGGATGTCAAATGTCATCTCATCTCCTACATAGGGAACTGTGTTGCCATCAGAAATGGTTTTAACAAGTGATAAATCAGCTATTACAGAAATTGGATTCACAACTGCATCGTCCATGTCATCTTCTGCGAGTACGCCATTTCCATGTGGTGAGTCATTATCTGACTCATTTGCAAACATAACCTCAGCAACGTTGGTATAACCTCCTGCTGCATTAACAAGAACTGTAATGTTTAGAGTAACTGAAGTTCCAACTGGAATTTCATCTAAATCATTCCAATCTCCTGTTACTGGATCATAAATACCTGAAGATACTGCATGATCAACATACGTGAATCCTGATGGAAGCATGTCGTGTACAATAACTCCTGTAGCGACACTTGGTCCATTATTAGACACCGTTATATCAAATGATATTTCGTCTCCTACTGATGGGGTATAATTACCATCAGTAACCACCTTTGTTAATTCTAAATCAGAAATTGGATTTATAACTACAATGGTTGGATCATCTGGATCACCGTCATTATTTGGATCAATATCTGTCGGATCGTTAGGATCATCTGATGTATCACTTACATCATTTCCACCTGAATCTGTACCTGTTGCCGTGGCAACATTGGTATAGGTTCCTAGTACTATATCAGCATTTGTGATCACATAAGTTGCTGTGAAAGTAGTACTATCAACAACACCTACTGCAAGTAAAGCAATTGGACCACCTATTACGGTCGCTCCAGGGTCTGTTACCATTACATTGGTCAAGTCAACATTACCTGTATTCTCAACTGTTAAATTGTAATGAATAATATCTCCTGCATCGTTTACCCCATTTCCGTTTACATCCTCAAAAGAAGCAAATACTTTCGATAGACTTAACATAGGGTTAGATAAATCAGTAACTGTTGGATCATCAGGATCTCCGTCATTGTTTGGATCAACATCTGTTGGATCTGTTGGATCATCTGAAGTATCTGTTACATCATTTCCATCAGGATCTTGTCCTGTGACTGTGGCAACATTCACAAACTCGCCTGCATCAATATCAGCTTGGGTAATGTGATAGACTCCTGTGAAAGTTGCCGTATCGTTTTCACCTACTAACAATAATGCGATGGGTCCGCCTGTCATTGTAACACTTGGGTCAGTAATCATTACATCTGTTAAATCTACATTTCCTGTGT
>CAYMAW010000081.1:4188-5583 GCA_964388565.1 uncultured Piscirickettsiaceae bacterium
CATTTACAAACTCGCCTGCATCAATATCAGCTTGGGTAATGTGATAGACTCCTGTATAAGCTGTAGTGTCATTAGCTCCTATTGGTAGTAAAGCTATTGGACCTCCTGTAAGAGTAACTAATGGATCACTGATTGTAACATTCGTTAAATCTTGGTTTCCTGTATTAATTACTGTAAAAGTGTAGTCTATTACATCATCTGTATCTACAACACCATTTCCATTTACATCATTGTAAACACCTGTCTTCTCAACACTTATGTCAGGATTGAATATCTCAACTGTTACATGTCCTGTATCAGTCAAACCATCCTCATCCGCTAATGTATAATCAAACTCAATGGTATCATCATTACCTGGTAGAGGTGTTACTTCTAAATCACCACTAGCTAATAACTCAACGATTGTCCCGTCTGCAAATGTAATAGGTGTACCAATTACTATTGGAATGGCTACGCCTGGATTTGCGGGATCGAAAATCTCTGTTACTAGTAAGTTTGCATTGTCTCCATCTGGATCATCATCTCCGTCTAAAACATCAACTACAACTGGTGTATCAAATGGTGTTTCTACCGTTTCATCATCTGCTACTGGTGGAATTTGAGGCATTGTAATAAATACTTCTCCTATATCCGTTAATCCATCCTCGTCTTCTAGTGTGTATTCAAAGCTTATTGACTCTGTACTGTTTAAAGGTGGTGTTACCTCTAAAGTACCATCAACATTTAATGCTACTACAGTACCATCTGGTAAAGTAACTGGATTTCCAACACTAATTGGAGTACCATCTATATGAGTAATATTCATATTGGCATTATCTCCATCTGGATCATTATCATTATCCATTGCATCAATAGTAATCGACGTATTCATTGTAGTCGATTCCGTATCATCCGTTGCAATTGGTGGATCATTAACTGGAGTGACCGAAATATTTAAATCAGCTTCTGCTGTACCTCCATTACCATCACTTATTGTATAAGTAGCCGTTGGAACTGGGCCATTATAGTCTGGCTCTGGAACAAACTCATAACTACCATCAGCATTGATCTGTAAAGTTCCTACCCCTGGGATAGTTACTACATCACCTGGTGCCTGTACGCCTGGAATGCCATCAATGGTAAATTGTGTGATTGTTAACGCATCTCCATCTAAATCAGAATCATTGTTTAATAAATTTTCTGAATCGCCTACTGCTACCGTTAATGTCGTATCCTCTGGAGTCGTGTTATTGTCATCAACTGCTACTGGAATATCATTAATTGAATTTATTGTAATGTCTAATGTAGAAGTATCCGTACCTCCATTACCATCATCAATTGTATAAGTAGTTTGTGGAACTAGACCATTGTAATCTGGTGCTGGATCAAAAGTAAAACTACCATCTGCATTTAAAG
>CAYMAW010000082.1:0-5575 GCA_964388565.1 uncultured Piscirickettsiaceae bacterium
CCCCTAAGCCTTTTCTAGCAGAAAACATCTCATCTTGACTTGGGTCATAAACTAAACCAGCAACAATCTTTTTATTTACAATCAACGCAAGAGAAACACTAAAAATAGGTATGCCACTTACAAAGTTACTCGTGCCGTCAACAGGGTCTAAAATCCAACAGCCTTTATCTGAAGAAAGAGCTACTATCTGCTCTGCATTAGTCGATTCTTCACCTAAAAAAGAATATTCTGGCCAGTTTGAGGTTAAAAATTTTTCACAAGCCAGTTGCATTTCTGTATCCGCTTCGGTCAATAAGCTGCCGTCAACTTTTAGTTTATAAGATACTTTGTTAAATCGCGCTAGAACCTCTTGTTTGGCAAGTTTCTTTATACCATTTTTCAGTTTTAGCCACTCTTGTTCTTGTTTAAATATCATGATTGTTTTGTATCTAATTTCTTTAATTTACGAATTTTTACTTGTTTAATTTGATGTTTAGAAGCTTTTGTTACCTCAAGAGCATAGTTTCCAACCTTGATACAAGTCCCTACATTTGGCATGGTTTCCATTTCTTCCTGTATTAAACCATTTAATGTTTTAGGTCCATCGGTAGGCAGTTGTGTATCAAATAAACGATTAATATCTCGAATAAATTCTGTCGCATCTGAAACGATTGAACCATCTTTTTCGTCAAGGTAAATTTGGGCAATAGTTTGCACTTTTTTATCGGTACTTAAATTACCAACAATTTCTTCCAATAAGTCTTCCATTGTAAGTAGACCCTGCAAATTCCCATATTCATCAACGATTAAACCCATTTTTCTTTTACACTGGTTAAAGTTAGTTAACTGGGTATTTAAAGTTGTTGTTTCAGGTATAAAATAACCTGGACGAGTTAATTTAACTAAATCTTTTAATCTAATTTCGCCATCTTTTATCAGGGGAAGAATTCTTTTTAAATTGATAATGCCCAATAATTCATCATCTAAGCTATCTCTATAAACAGGAATTCTTGAAAAAGGAGACTTTAAAATTCGTTTAGAAACCTCCTCAATCGGCAAGTTAACATCTATGCCATAAATATCTTGTTTAGGGATCATTACATCCTCAACACTTGTACTTTCTAACTGCATAATACCAGTTAACATTGTACGATATTGCTTTGGTAGTTTGCCTGTTGCCTCCTTAATTAAGGTTTCTAGCTCCTCATGGCTTAGCGAGTCTTCATCATTTTTTTCATTGACCTTAACACCAAAAAATCGCAATAAGTTATTAGCAAAAAAGTTTACAAACCAAACAATTGGCGACAGAATTTTAAGTAGGGGTTCAAGTACATAGGCGGCAGGGTAGGCTACTTTTTCAGGATATAAAGCGGCTAGCGTTTTAGGTGCAACTTCTGAAAAAACTAATACAGTTAAGGTTAATATCCCTGCGGCGATAGCAATGCCTGCTTCACCGATTAGCTTCATAGCAATAATAGTGGCAATAGAAGAGGCTAAAATATTAACAAAGTTATTACCTAATAAAATGACACCCAGCAATTTATCAGGGCTTTCAAGAAGTTTTAAAACCTTAATGGCACCTTTGTGACCCTCATTAGCTTTATGTTTTAAACGGTATTTGTTGATGGCCATCATGCCTGTTTCTGAACTTGAAAAAAGTGCAGATAGGATAAGCATTAAAACTAAGATGGAAAAAAGGACTGTTAAAGATAGACTACTCAAGGTATTATGTTTCTAAGTTAATCGAAAGGCAATTATATATTGATTAAGCCCTTTATCGCAATTATATTTAATGCAAAAGAACTATCTCATTTAAGCTTCCCAAGAAAAAATCACCAGGGGCATGGCTAAAAGAAAAAATCCCTTTAACCTTTTAACTCAGTGTTATCAGATTTAGCGTGTGCATAACGAGTAAGTGTAGCCCAGTCTTCATGTAGCGTGAAATGGTGCACTTCTATAATCGAATGCCCAGCCTCAAATAATCTGCTAGTCGCCTCATGTCTTAAATCATGAAACCTTAAATCATTTATTTCTAACAGCTTGCAGGCCCTTGTAAAATTAGTGCTTATCGTTTTATGGTTTAATGGAAAAATAAACTCATTTGTACGGGGTTGACGCAGAATAACTTCAAGTGCTTTTTTAGTAAGTTTCGCTATTTTTATATTATCACTTAGATATGTTTTTTTTAAATCACGAATTTTGATAGTAAACTCCGCTTCATCTAAATCACTCCATCTCAGTCTAGTAATTTCAGATTGGCTGCGAGAGGAATATAAAGCAAATTTAATCACATCGACCATATAGTGCTTAAATTTGTCCTCTCCAAAATAGTCTAATAAAGTAGCCTCTTCTTTTAAGCTTAATCGTCGCTCACGCCTTTTTGACTTGCCAATGAGATTATTTTCTGAGGCCATTTTTTTGGCCTCAGTCAAAACTTCAAGATCAACAGGGGTATTTAGTACACTCGAAGCATGCTTCATAACCGAACAAATATAAGCAAAGTCATTATTAACCGTCTGTGGTTTAACTTTATCCTTTGCTATTCTATATTTTAGATAGTCTGCGATTACCTCGCTAGTGATATCTGAAAGTTTTAAATTAGCAATAGGCTGGTTTAATAAGTAGTTAATCGTCGCTCGTTTGGTTCGTTTTATTTTATCTTGAACTTCAAGATAAGTTAAATAATGGTTAGCTGCTGTAGCCCAAGTCATCTCTTTAGCGCTAAGACCAACTGTTTTATTAGTTTGTTTTAAAATAGAATCCATTCTTGTCATTCCCCATTTTTAATCGTGACAGTATGATACATCTTAATAGCAAACAATAATCATAAACACGGTTTTAAAAGCATTTTTTTGAAAAAAACTGCTCATTTTGACCAGTATAAATTAAACCAAATAAGTTAAAATAAACTCAGTCCCAATGTAACTCAACACTAAAAGTAGATATGCCCAAATAGCAAGTTTAGTGGCGGTTTGCCCACGCCAACCAAATCTATAGTGTCCTACCAGAAATATTGTATAGACTAACCAAGCAAATACACCAAAAAAAGTTTTATGGACAAGCTGTTGGGCAAAAATATCATCTAAAAAGTAAGCGCCCGTTGCTAAAGATAGGGTTAAAATAATGAAGCCGATGGTTATAAATTGAACCATGATTGATTCCATTATTTGCAAAGGTGGCAGAGATTTAAAAAGACTGGTTAATTTTTTTTCTCTAAACTTTCCTTCTTGAATTGAATATAAAATTGCTTGAGCCGTAGCAAGCCCTAAAATACTATAAGCACTGATAGAAAGAATAATATGAATACCCACTTCAATAGAGATACCAATAGAGTCATTAGGGATAAAGGTCAATATAGCCGTAAGCCCTGCGAGAGGAAATAAAAATATCCCTAGTTTTTCAGTGGGTTGTTTTAATGTCGTGCTAAGTAACGACATAACCGAAAGCCAAGTTATTAATGATAAAGAAGAACCCAAACTTAACATGATTAACTGATTGTCAATTAAGGTACTTGCAAAAGAAAAAAGTTGCAATGTCGCCGCAATAAAAGCATATAGCAAAAAATGGTTTCTTGGGCAGGGTCTTGTGTTTGTTGAATAGAGTCTACTCAACAAGATAAATGACATGTAAAAATATAGCAGGCTCGATGTAATTGCTGCCAAAGCACTAATAACCATTTAAATTTTTCTCCTTTCCTTTAAACCACTTTTTACTCTTTTCTTGGCTAACCTTACAACTTCAGTAAAAAATAATTGGCGGTTGTTAAGTGTTTCCTTAAGGTATAATACCGAAAATTGTAAATTTATGGAAATACTATGTTTGATAATTTGTCTGATCGACTATCCAAAACATTTAAAAATATCATTGGTCAAGGGCGTTTAACCGAAGAAAATATAAAAGATGCCATTCGTGATGTAAGGCGTTCATTATTAGAAGCGGATGTTGCCTTACCCGTTATTAAAATCTTTATTAATCAAGTACAAGAAAGAGCCGTTGGTGTAGAAGTCTCAACAAGCCTAAACCCGGGGCAAGCCTTTATTAAAATTGTTCGCGAACAATTAACTGAAGTAATGGGAAAGGAAGCTGAACCGCTTAAATTTAATGTAGAACCGCCTGCCATTATTATGGTTGCAGGTTTGCAAGGAGCAGGTAAAACTACCTCTGTTGCCAAACTAGCAAAATACTTGCAAGAAAAAGAAAATAAAAAAGTAATGGTTGTTTCTGCCGATGTTTATCGTCCTGCGGCAATAAAACAACTAGAAATGGTTGCAGAACAAGTCGGGGCTAAGTTCTTTCCCTCCACTGCAAAACAAAAACCCATTGATATTGCAAAAGCGGCGCATGCCGAAGCCAAAAAACAATTTGTAGATGTATTGATTTTAGATACCGCAGGTAGACTGCATGTTGACGCAGATATGATGTCTGAAATCAAAGGCTTACACCAGTCAGTTAAACCAGTAGAAACCTTATTTGTTGTCGATTCTATGACTGGGCAAGATGCGGCAAATACTGCAAAGGCATTTAATGAAGCCTTGCCACTTACAGGTATTATTCTTACCAAGACAGACGGTGATGCTCGTGGTGGTGCGGCACTCTCTATTCGAGAAGTAACAGGGAAGCCGATTAAATTCATTGGTATAGGCGAAAAACTAGATGCACTTGAAGTATTTCACCCCGATAGAATGGCAGGTCGAATTCTTGGAATGGGTGATGTACTAAGCCTTATTGAAGAAGTTGAAACCAAGGTTGATAAAAAGAAAGCCGAAAAAATTGCTAAGAAAATACAAAAAACTGGCAAATTTGATTTAGAAGACTTTTTAGGTCAACTACAACAAATCAATAATATGGGCGGCGTAGGTGGCTTGATGGGTAAAATGCCTGGCATGTCTCAAGTGAAAGATAAGATTGACAATGATGCCGTTGAAAAAGACTTTAAACGATTAGAAGCTATTATCTACTCAATGACAAGGCAAGAACGAGCGCACCCAGCAATCATTAAAGGCTCTAGAAAAAAACGCATCGCGACGGGGTCAGGAACAAGAGTGCAAGACATCAACAAGCTAATGAAACAGTTTGCACAGATGCAAAAAATGATGAAGAAAATGAAAGGCGGCGGTATGAAAAACTTAATGCGTGGCATGGGTGGTCAAATGCCTAGCGGAATGGGTAATATGCTACCACCAGGAGGCTTTAAACGCTAAAAACACACTCCAAATTCAAAAAAAACATGGCTTATTCAATAATATTACCCCCCCCCTGGCATTTTCTAAAAATAAGTCACATAAGCCAATCGTCGTAAATAGATAAAAAATACCAGGGGGGGGGTAAATATCCCCTTACCCCCCTTAATTTTGGTTATAATAATTAGTTAATTTACTAACTTATAAGCTGATTTTAATATGTCTGATTTTGCTAAAGAAGTTTTACCGATTACGATTGATCATGAGATGGAGCAATCCTATCTTAGTTATGCAATGAGCGTTATTATTGGGCGTGCATTGCCTGATGTTCGTGATGGGTTAAAACCTGTGCATCGTCGTGTTTTATATGCGATGAATGTATTAGGTAACAGTTGGAACAAACCTTATAAAAAATC
>CAYMAW010000083.1:0-5433 GCA_964388565.1 uncultured Piscirickettsiaceae bacterium
GTTCTTCTAGCAATGGTGGAACAGTCAATACCTTCAAAGATTCTTTTTATCAGAAAATTCAATCTGAAGAATTTGGGATTCAGCCGCGTTTAGGCTTAATGTGGTCTCCTCTAGACAAATTATCGATTGGGTTGATGGTTCAGACTACTTTTTTAATGAGTCAATCACCTAAAAAGCGAACGAATCAAGATTTATGTTCAACAGCTGGCTGTTTTAAATATGATGATACCTCAAACAGCTATGTTGTAATGTCTGATGCCGATTTTGCAAATAGTAAAATAGGTTTAAAGGACTCCACAGACAATGATTTACCGACTGAAATTAACTTAGGGGCAAGCTATTTTGTTTCAGATGCTTTGCTTTATTCCGCTGATTTTAGCTACGCAACCAAAACCGATTTTTTTGAGGCTACTTGGAACATTGCCGCCGCCACGGAATATTTTTTAAACCCTACTTGGGCAGTACGAGGTGGGCTTTATACTAACAATGCCAATACAACAGCAGAGGTTGCAAAAACAGGAAAAGATCATGTTAATTTATTAGGCGGTTCTTTTTCTGTCACTCGCTATACCAAAAGTTCTAATATCACCATGGGGCTAAATTATGCGCAAGGATCAGGGCAAGCAAATTTATTTGAACAATCAAATAACACACAAGATATTAAAGTAAACTCAATCAACCTATTTATTTCAACTTCGGCTTCTTTTTAAAAAACCGTCGCAATTAGAGGAAAGAACAATGCAAAAAAATAGACTATTTAAAAAATCTATCCTTGCTTCAACACTAGGTGCAATCATACTTGGTTTAACCGCCTGTGGCGGCGGCAGTGATGGTAAAGATAAAGGGAACAATAATATTCAAATGTCAGGAGCAGTGGTCGATGACTTTGTTGCCTACTCTAGGGTATATGTTGATTTAAATAATAATGGAGTTTTTGATTCCGCCTACGAACCCTATGCCTATACCGATGCCAGTGGTTTTTTTACAAAATCTAAAAATGGTCTTACAAATTACTGTGACCTAAGTCCTAAAGAATATAACTATCGCTATTGTTTAGAAGTCGATGAGTCGGTTAAAAATGGCGGCGTTATTCGTGTTGAAAATGGTGTTGATCTACTTACCACGCAAGTGTATGAAGTGGCGATGAGTTTGGTAGTGAATGGTACAACAGAAGGGCTAACTATTACGCCTTTAACTTCTGGTAATGAAGCGATTAACAATGAGAAATTAATCCAAGCAGCCGTGACTAAATTAAATTTAACGGAAGCACAAATTCAAGAAGTGCAAAGTAATTATGCCCAGTATTTAAATGGTTATTTAAATCCTTCTGCTATAAATACCGCTACGGCTAAAAATAATACAAAAGCTACTTTATTTAATTTTAACCTAAATACTTACAACCCATTAGACTTTGATAAAAATCAAGTAACTGAAAAAGATCGTGGCTTTAAATTAGCTATTCAACTGCATAAAATAGCCGAATCTATTGCTAAAGAACTACAACCTGCTACCACACCTGCAGGACAGAAAAAACTAGCCCGCAAAGATTTAATGCCTGCTATTTATTTTTCCCTTATCTATGAGTTGGTTGCAAATAATCCTAATAACGCAGCGAACAATGATTTATTTAAATCTACCGCAGTCATCACAAGTATTTTTACCACCGCCAAAAATTTATTAACTGAACGATTTGGTGCAGACTATGTATTTGGAACTCCGACTGGAGATGTTGATAATTTAAGTGCATTATTAAATTGCGTACTTAGTAATGATGACGATGATATTATCGGCAAAGGAAAAGGCAATAATACGGCATATAACGGCGATATTTGTGAAAACATAAGAAGCTATGACGATGAAGATTCTAGGCTAGCAAAATTATTTGCCGCTGAGTTAGGCACGGATGTTATTACTGAAATAACCCCTGATGAATACTTCATTCACGCTTTAAACCAAGCTCAAAAAGTGTCACAAACAGAACAAACAAATCAACCTGAGTATGACGCTAAAAAGAATGACTTTACCACTGCTTCAGCAGAAATTAGAGCAGGCAGGTTAGCTGTTGCTAAAACGCTAGACTTTCCTGTAGAAGTCTTTAATACGAAGTACCTAGACTTTAGTGAAGGTGATGGAACAGGCACTGGAACAGGTAATGATAAAATATTTAGTGACTTTAAACCTGATGGTACCATTGAAATTTGTCAATCTACTAATCAACCAGGGATTGACTTACTTCAAACAGGAGAATGGGTACAAGATCCAGAGAAAAAACATATTATTAATGTATCCTACCTCGGTTTGTCTATCGTATTAAAAAATCTAGATCCCGATCAAGATGTTTGTAAAGAAGATTTTAATGGTTCGGAAACTTCTTCAGATGCTATTCCAGGTACTTGTTTAACTTACGAATATCCAGATATTAATAATGCAGATGAAAGAAAAATAGTATTAAAAACATCTCTTGGGGCAATCGGTGGTGGTGGATCCGATGATATCGCAAAACTAAGACCTTTTAGCTGTAATAACTTATCAAATAACCAACAATAAGGAAGTAACCAATGAAACTACATAAACTTTCAATAATATCTGCACTTATCCTTAGTGGAACAAGTGCTGTTAATGCCGCTTCTAATTCCGTTCCTGTTGGTTCAAACTTAGGCTATGGTGCAGCAAGTAATAACCATAGTATTTTCTCTATTTCTGCAAACCCTGCCTGGGTAAGTGGTAACTTACATGAAGAAAATAATTATGGCTTTGGTTTAACCGCAGGTATTAGAATAAAACAAAGTAACTTAAGTCAACTTTATAATAATTATAAAGATAATATCGAACCTTTGGTTGATGACTTTAATGGTGATTCTGCTAATTCTCTAAGTAAAGCAATTGACATAAAAACAGAATTTAATAATCTTATGCTCGATATTCGTGATAATTTTTATCTACAAGCTGACGCCAATTTTTCGTTACCTATTTTGGTTGCGAATAGTTCGTTTGGTGCAATAGGCCTCGAACTATCTGCGCTAGGAACGGCTAGGGCTAGAATATTAGGCTCAAATAAACCCATCGATATTAATACCGCTTATCTTATCGCCAACCCCAATTCTGATTTTGATGATATTATTGAAGATGGTTTAATTGTGCAATCTGCCCTATATATCAAAACAGCCAATGTTACTGAAGCGGCTTTAACCTATGGTAATCAATTTTACCAGAACCAATATGGGCAATTATCGGTAGGCATTAAAGCAAAATACATGCAGGCTAAACTGGTCAAGTCGATTAATAGTTTTGATAAATATTTAAAATCTAATGATATTAACACCCAAATAAGCGATGATCTAGAGGCACATAGCGAAGTATCAGACACTGAAAATGCGATTGGTGTTGATTTAGGAGTGCAATGGTTTGCAGAAAATTACATGGTGGGTTTATCGGTGATGAACATAAATTCGCCTACTTTCCACTACAATAAACTAGGCACAACCAATAATGCACAAGGTCATGTCGAACAGTTTTATGGCACGCAAGTAGCACTAACTGAAAAGGTAAGTCTTAATCCTCAAGCAAGGTTAGAGGGAACTTTTTATTCCGAAAATCGTAACTGGTCAATCGGTGCATCTTACGACCTAAATGCCACCACTGACCTTGTTAGTCAAGAATATCAGTGGGCAACCGCTAGCGTAGCCTATGCAAGCGATGGCAGTGGTGCTTGGTGGAATTATTTAATTCCAGATGCTCGTATAGGTTATCGAAAAAATATGGCAGGCGACGAACGCAGTTATATTACACCAGGTGTTTCTTGGGGCTTCTTCAATATTGATTTAGGTTTTGCAGATTTTGCAGATATAGGCAAAGCCACCGCAGGCGATGCTGAAGATCTACCTGAAGCATTTATGGCGAATATAGGGGTTGAATTCTACTTCTAATTTAAGTAAAACTTTTGTATAAAAGCGTTTAAAAGCAAAAATTGCCAGGGGGAGGGGTGCCCCTGGCAATTTTTGCTTTTAGGGCTGTTTCTGTAACGGACTAGCGTTGCGTCAAATATACAAAGGGCTCACAATGACATTGTCATTTTACGGAAGTTGTCGTGCGACGCTAATAAACCGTTACTTCTTTTTTACTTTTATGATTCTTTCATGCTCCATCCACTCATCTAATTTATTCCAAACTTGATCTAACCCTTGTCTTTTTAATGATGAGAATAATTGTGCACTTGCATGTGGATAACTTTCACTAAGCATTTTTTTTAATCTCAATAAACTCGCTTGTGCTGGGCCTTTTTTTAACTTATCAGATTTTGTTAATAAAACATGAACAGGCATTTCTAAGTCTTGTGTCCACTCTAGCATCGTCATATCAATCTCTGTCGGAGGCATTCTTGAATCCATCAATAAAACCATCCCCTTCAAAGCGTTTCGTTTTTCGATATATTCCGATAAACCTACTTCCCATGCTAGTTTTACTTTTAGGTTTACTTTTGCATAACCATAACCTGGTAAATCAACTAATTTACGCTCTTCATCACAAGAAAAGAAATTAAGCATTTGCGTTCTACCAGGTGTTTTACTAATTCTAGCAAGAGATTTTTGCGAGGTAATCACATTTAATGCACTTGATTTTCCTGCATTAGAACGCCCTGCAAAAGCGACTTCAAATCCAGTATCTTCTGGGCAATAAGACAAATCGGGAGCAGACTTTAAATATTCTGCCTGTTGATAAAGAGGGTGTTGCATAATAATCCTTTTATTTTTAAAATGTAAGAAATCTTTTGTACGAGATAATCATGATTAACTCATATTTATATACTTTAGGATATTAAAATTATCTAACATTTAATTTAATTATCATAAAAATGATAAATACGATTAATATTTATTTACCTATTAAACCAATGCTTTACGCTCTAACTTAATAACTTAACTTACAATATTTAAGGTATACTTAACTTTTTAATACTATTAGTTATATTAATGTCTACTATCAAGTCAACTGTTCTATTTCGTTTTTTAGGCTCTATGAATTTAGCAGTTACTTTACTGATGATGCTTGCGATCGCTTCAGTAATTGGTACTATTTTACAGCAAAATCAAATTTTTCAAGACTATATCATTAAATTTGGTCCTTTTTGGGCGCAGGTATTTGATAGCCTTGGTTTATTTCAAGTTTATGGTACCGCTTGGTTTACGCTAGTTTTAGTTTTTTTACTAATCTCAACAGGGGTTTGTTTAACCAGAAATTCACCTAGATTTATTAAAGATATTAAACGCTTTAATGAAGATCAAAGCCTTAGTTCCTATAAAAAACAACCTTACGCAGAAACCATTACCGTTAACCATTTTGATAGCGATTTTGCACAAACTCTATTAAAAGAGCAAGGTTATAAAACAAAAATTCATCAACGCAAAGACGGTATAACCGTTGCGGGAATGAAGG
>CAYMAW010000084.1:0-5322 GCA_964388565.1 uncultured Piscirickettsiaceae bacterium
ATTTTTCATTAGCTCTGTGACTTCTTTTAAAAAGTTTTTTGCTAACATATCATGAAAACGCTTTGCTATATTTTGGTGAATCTCTGCCCTATCTTCAGGTAATAGAGCGATTTTTTTTAGATTAAATTCTTTTAAGCTAGAATCCTCTGCTTCTTGTTGTAAATCTGATAGTGATTTTCCTGCTAGTTCATACACTTCTAATGCCCTAACGATGCGTTGCGAGTCGTTGTAATGTATTCTTTTACCTGCCGCTGGGTCAATTTCTGCTAGTCGTTGGTGTGTTTTTTGTGGGTCTGTCTGCCATTCTGCAAAAATTTGTTCGCGGTTTTCAGGGATTGAAACAGGTAGTTTTGCCATACCCTTTTGTAAGGCATTAAAATACATCATTGTACCGCCGACAAAAACAGGCACTCTCTTTCGTGCAAAAATTTCTTTAACTAATTTATGAGCATCTTTAACAAATTCTGCCGCCGAATAACTTTCCGTCGGTTTAATAATGTCAATTAAATGATGTGGTACTTGCTCCATTTCTACTTGGCTTGGTTTGGCTGTGCCAATATCCATACCTTTATAAATAAGTGCAGAATCAACGCTTATTATTTCAATATCCAATACCTCTGCCAACGCCATCGACAAGCTACTTTTCCCACACGCGGTCGGTCCCATAATTGCCAAACAAGTTTTTTGGTCAATTAATTTAGTGCATAATTCTTGCATTATTTGCCCCTCATAAATAAGGCATCTAACTGTTCCATTGAAAGCTGTGTCCAAGTCGGTCGCCCGTGATTACACTGGTTACAAGCATCGGTAACTTCCATATCTCTTAATAAAGCATTCATTTCTTCAAGCGTCATTTTTCGATTCGCTCTGATTGAACCATGACATGCCATGGTCGATAAAATGGCATTAATTTTTTCTTTCACTAGGTCAGATGAGCCAATCACCTCAAAATCAGACAGCATATCATTCACTAATTTAGTAATATCCGTTTTAGCTAATAACGCAGGTACTTGGGTGATTTTTAGTTGTTCTGGGCCAAAGGTTTCTCCAATAAAGCCTAACTTAGTGAACTCTTTTTCGTAAGTTAAAAAAGTAGTAATTTGCGTTGCTTCTAATGCAATTACCATCGGTACAAGCAAAGGTTGCGAAACCAACTGGCTTTCTTGCCACTGGTTTTTCATTCGCTCGTAAACTATGCGTTCATGTGCGGCGTGCATATCAACCAACACTAAACCCTGCTCGTTTTCTGCCAAAATAAATACGCCTTTAATTTGGGCTTTGGCAAATCCTAAAATAGGAACATGCAGATATTTCGCAGGATTATCTGCAATAATTTGAGGTGAGTTTTTTACATTAGATAAACTCGCCTCTTCTTGATTCTGATATTGAAATTCCATTGAGTTTTGATAGTTTTGTTCTGGAAGACTATTTTTAGAACCTGAATTAAACCGATGATTAAATTCAGGTTTACCCTCTGAACCCTTCTCAGAGTAAAAAGTGCCAGGGGGGGGTACTGATGAAGAGTTTTCAGCGTTTTGTTGGCTTTGGGTAATCGGTTTAGAAACCTCTTCTCGAATAGAACGCCTTAAAAAATCATATACCCATCGCCCATTTGCAAAACGCACTTCATATTTTGCAGGGTGAACATTTACATCGACTAACTGCGGTGGAATATCTAAAAACAATAAATAAGCTGGTTGTCGTCCATGATATAAAACATCAGCATAAGCTTGCTTTACGGCATAAGAAAGTAGTTTGTCTCGTACAATTCGTCCATTAACAAAAATATATTGCATATCAGATTGACTACGATTAAAAGTTGGATTGCCCACCCAGCCAGTCACTCGAATATCTTGTGCTTCTAGCTCAACGATAAAACTTTGCTCTACAAATGGTTGCCCCATTAGCTGTTTTAAGCGTTGTTTTAAACCTGCTTCATCTTTTGCTTGGTGAACTTGACTGCTTGTTTTGCCATTGTGAACTAGCTTAATTGAAATTTCAGGACGGCTTAACATAATCCGTTTGACTAACTGACTAATTTGACCAAATTCGGCACGAACTGTTTTTAAAAATTTTTTACGAGCAGGCGTATTAAAAAACAAATCTTTAACCGCTACCGTCGTACCAACAGGGTGGGCAGATGGGATTAAATCAGACCAACGCCCTTCTCCCTCACCCTGCAAAGACCAAGCATTCTCTGCTTCTTGATGGCAACTGGTAATATTAAAACGGGAAACCGAGCTAATACTCGCCAACGCTTCGCCCCTAAAACCTAGTGTCGCCACCGCCGATAAATCTTCAAGCGAATGAATCTTACTGGTTGCATGGCGACTAGTCGCTAAAATAAGTTGTTCTTTACGAATCCCACAACCATTATCTTTGATGATAATCGACTTTTCACCACCCTCTTCAATCAAAATTTCGATTTTATTTGCACCAGAATCCAGTGCATTTTCAAGTAGTTCTTTCACAACAGAAGCAGGTCGTTCAACCACTTCCCCTGCCGCAATTTGATCAGATAAATGAGAGGGTAATAATGAAATATTGTCGCGGTTCATGATGTTAGGCAAGGCTCAAGTCTTAATTGTTAAAAAAAATTAATTATACTTGATACCGCCCCTGGCAATTTTTTATTATTGCCAGTTTAAACTTTGAATTTAACCTATGGAATGTTCAGGTTAATCACACAATTTGGTTGGATTGGTTGTATCACAGGCTGAAGCATCTGCGTCAATAATACTATTTGAAATACCCATGTTTTTTGCAAGCTTGGCAATGTATGCGGATTGTTGATTTAATGAAACGATAGTATCACGCATCGGTTTAGCAACCGCTTGCATAGGCGATTGAATCATTACATCAACAGGGCTACCGTTTCTCGCTAATGTGTCTATCGCTTTGTAACCTAATTCAGTTACTTTTAACTGGCTTTCTAGCTTAATTGCTAAATTAGTTTGTTTAATATCTTTAAAATAATCGTCAAAACCATAGCCTTTAATTTTATTTCCGGCATTAGGTTTACCGTCTAAATCAGCACTATAACCAGCATAGTCACCATAATAAACATTGCTTACGCCCTGTGCATTTAGCCAAATATCTCGGTGAGTATTATCTGAAAAGCAAGAGTGCTCGTCTTCTTGAGAATCAGAAGAAAGTGCTATTTGCATGCGTTCACCTGCAAGTTCCCCTTCTGACAAGGTTCCCATGCCTGTTAATATTTCTGCAAATCGTTGTTTAGCTTGCTCAAGTGTAACGATACCTGTAAATTGTCTGCGATAATTGCTAGTTGCATTTTTAGCCCAACCGTCTCGTACGACTTCCAAGTCTGCTATAAGTTTATCAACTACTACTTCTAAATACTGTAATCGGCGACTCGCGGCATCTCCGTTTGTTTTAGATATAAAATCTGTAACAGGTCGTTGACCGCCCATTGCAGTATTTTTGCCACCAAAAACCTTAATGGCTTGCAGGCGATTACCTTGGGTATCGGCACTTGCATCATTATTAAGATCTTGCCCCCATAGCATGAATTCAATCGCGTGATAACCTGCAAGTACATCGTGTTCATCTTCTGAACTGACTGTTTTTGCTAGTAAATTTTTATCTATTTTAATTAAGTTGTTGCTAATAATGTTGTCACCAAGGTTTGAAACCGTTATCGGTTTACCATTATTTACGGCAGTTTTATGTTCTGTCACACCTAGTTCATCATCACCAAAATCGGTACCTGATTGCGTGTAGTCAATTAATGCTTCACCTAATGGCCAGGCATTAATATGACCTTCTGGACCATCTTCACTTTTATAATCGGTTGAATCAATTGGGCTTAAACGAAAGCGATAGACTTCGGTTTGCCCATAGGGTTCACGAGAAACTAGCCATGCTTTTTTGGCTTGGTTTAAGGTTTCTGCTGTTGGATTTGTTTTTAAATCTGCAATGGCTGTCTTCAATATTTTTAATGTATCTACCGAATCAGAGTATGAGGCGAATGCAATGTCGGCATTGGTTTCTAAGACTAATTTCATTTTTGAAACATCATGCTCTAATGGCCCAACTGATTTAATAACGGAATTTGTTCCTCCGCCACAGCTTGTTAAAAAGATAGATGAGATGATTGCTAAATTTAGTACTTTTAATTTCATGATAAAACTCCAGTCTACACGACTTAATTTAAGTATAATTTCCTTATTATATAAATAATAAAACTAAATTATAATCAATTAAACATGTTTACAAGGTAATTCAATGAAACGCTATTTTTTAACTACCATAATATTTGTGTTAAGTTTTCCTGTTATCGCAAGTTCAGAAGAGGTTAATGTTTATTCTGCTCGTAAAGAACAGTTAATTAAGCCTTTATTAAATGAGTTTACTCGCCTTACTGATATCAAGGTAAATTTAATCACTAGTTCTGCCGATGCCTTAGTTAAAAAATTAAGCTTAGAGGGTAAAAACTCCCCTGCCGACCTTTTAATAACGGTTGATGCAGGAAGATTATACCGTGCAAAAATGGCTGGTGTTTTACAAGCAGGCACTCCTGAAAGATTTCAAAATATGGTTGATAAAAACCTTCAAGATCCAGAACATACTTGGTTGGGGTTAACAACCAGAGCAAGAGTCATTGTCTATTCAAAAGACCGCGTAAATCCAGAAAAACTAAGCACTTACGAAGATTTAATAAATAAAAAATGGCATGGCAAAATCTGTGTTCGTTCATCTAACAATATTTACAATCAATCTTTAGTCGCTTCAATTATCGCTACAAAAGGTAAGGAATTTTCTCAAAAATGGGCAACAGGTTTAGTTAAAAACTTTGCCCGCAAACCTAAAGGTGGCGATAAAGACCAAATTAAGGCGGTTGCGGCTGGTCAATGTGATATTGCCATCGTTAATACTTATTACCTAGGTCAAATGGCAAATAGTGCAAATGGATCTCACAAATATGCGTCAAATCAAGTGGCTGTATTTTGGCCTAACCAACAAGATAGAGGGGCACATGTAAATGTAAGCGGTGTTGCCATTACTAAATATGCTAAAAACAAAAAAAACGCACTTAAATTAATTGAATTTTTACTTTCTCCTGAAGCTCAGTATTGGTATGCAGAGGCAAATAATGAATATCCTGTCGTTGCTGATGTAGAGTGGAGCGATACTTTACTCGAATTTGGTAAATTCAAATACGATTCACTTAACATGTCTCAATTAGGTTTATTTAATACAGATGCCGTTAAGATAATGGATAAAGCAGGCTGGCGTTAATCCTTGAAAACCAACTCTAAAAAATGGTTTATTGTTACGCTTATTGTAGCCTTATTGCTTACC
>CAYMAW010000085.1:0-5255 GCA_964388565.1 uncultured Piscirickettsiaceae bacterium
GATAGTTGACAAATCAACTTCGTCATGACGAACATGAGTGATAATTAATGAATCTTCAGGAGCGGGTCCCATTGGTGCATTTTCGGTTTGGGTTGAAAATGGATCAGATGTATCAACTAATGGAACGCGTTGAAAATTTACATGCGTACGGTGAAATTGTGGAACGATAGTTTCCATGTAGTCATCCATTCTTTCCATGATAGTATCGCGCACTTGAGAAACCGAATAAGGTCTTTCAGAAGTATCACGGTATATTTTTTGCATCCACTCAATATTTACTACCGGAGCAACCCCTACGCCTAAATCTACATGTTGCGATACATCATGCATTCCTTCTTTAGGGCCATGATCCATGCGTTTTACCATGCCGTGTAAACCTTCATAAAACATGATGTCGGTATCTTCTTCAATTTCTTCCCAAGGTGTAAATTCACCTGGTAATAAATTTGTACCTAAACGCGCATTATGTTCGTCAGCTTCTTCATCGGAATGGATGTAATAGCGTTTTTTACCTGTTGCTGTTTCTTTGTATGAGGCAAACAAATCTTCAAGTTTATTAAACTCGTTAGCCGCTTCAGCAAAGTGAGTTAGGACTGGACCACCATTTTCTTTTGATTCAGCTACTTTAGCACGCATTTCAACACGAGAATACTTGTGAAAACTATCACCTTCAATGATCGCTACTTTTAAATTTTCTCTTTTAAAGATGGTTTCAACGGCTCTTTTTACAAAAGAAGTTCCTGCTCCTGATGAACCTGTTACGCTTACTATTGGGTGTTGTACTGACATTTATTCAGCTCCTTTATTATATTAGAATGAAAAAATCATTCTTGTTTTTTTAAATATCTATGTTTTCAGCCTGTAAGGCATTTTTCTCAATAAAGTTTCGACGCGGTTCAACTTCATCACCCATTAAGGTAGTGAAGACTTGATCGGCACTGATTGCATCAGCAATAGTGACTTGTAATAATCGACGCGCTTCAGCATTCATGGTGGTTTCCCATAATTGTTCAGGATTCATTTCACCAAGCCCTTTATAGCGTTGGATACTTTGCCCTCGTTTGGCCTCTTTCAAAAGCCAGTCTAAGGCTTCTTTAAAGTGACTAATAGACTGTTCTTTTTCGCCTCGTTTAATGACGCCATCGCTAGAGATTAATCCCCTTAATTCATCTGCTGTTTTAGCTATTTGTTGGTAGTCTGACGATGTAAAAAAGTTTTCATCAAATACATTAGAACTTAAAGTGCCGTGTTCTCTTTTTTGTAAACGAATTTGGAAGCTTGCTTCGCTGTCTGTCGCAGGTTCAACGGTTAGTTGATACTCAACTTTTTGAGTTTCTCCAATTGCTTTTAAACGAGGGAGTAGTGTATTGACCCAAGAGGTTAATGCGGTATTATCATTTAAAGTTTCAAGGCTTACACGATCTAAATCAATCATCATTTCTAATAAGGTTCGATTATAACGGCGGGAAACTCTATTAATAATATGCTTGGTTAATAAGAAATCTTTAGCAAGAGTCTCTAGCCCCATTCCTTGTATTGGTGGGGTACCTTTTGTTCCTGTTAAGAATGCGTTGTCTAGTGCAGATTGTAGTAGATAATTTTCTAATTCAATATCATCTTTTAAATAGGCTTCTTGTTTACCTTTTTTAACTTTATATAAAGGCGGTTGGGCAATATAAATATAGCCATTTGCGACTAATTCAGGGTATTGACGATAGAAGAAAGTAAGCAATAAAGTACGAATGTGAGAGCCATCAACATCGGCATCAGTCATGATAATGATACGGTGATAACGCAGTTTCTCAACATTATACTCTTCACCTATCCCACAACCTAAAGCGGTAATAAGTGTACCAACTTCGGCAGATTGCAACATTTTATCAAAACGAGCTTTCTCTACATTTAAGATCTTACCTTTTAACGGTAAAATAGCTTGAGTTCGGCGATCACGCCCTTGCTTTGCCGAGCCACCAGCAGAATCACCCTCCACTAAGTATAGTTCAGAAAGAGCAGGGTCTTTTTCTTGACAATCTGCTAGTTTTCCGGGTAAACCTGCAATATCTAAAGCACCTTTTCGACGAGTCATTTCACGGGCTTTTCGTGCGGCTTCTCTTGCTCTTGCGGCATCCATTATTTTATAAAAAACAGCAAGGGCATCTTTTGGGTTTTCTAATAAAAATTCGGAAAGTTTTTCGTTCATTGCCGTTTCAACTGCCGTTTTTACTTCTGAAGAAACTAATTTGTCTTTGGTTTGTGATGAAAATTTAGGGTCAGGAACTTTTACAGAAATAACCGCCGCAAGTCCTTCACGAGCGTCATCGCCTGAGACATTGTTCATTTTATATTTTTTGAGCAAGCCTTCTTTATCGGCGTATTGATTTAGGGTGCGTGTTAAAGATGATCTGAATCCAGATAAATGTGCTCCGCCGTCTCGTTGAGGAATATTGTTAGTGAAACAGAAAATAGATTCTTGGTAAGATTCTGACCAGTGCATAGCAACCTCAACTGTAATATCGTCTTTTACGGTTGAAAAGTAAAAAGGTTTGTCGTGAATTGTAGTTTTATTGGTGTTGATGTAGTCAACAAAGGCGAGTATACCACCTTCATATTTAAAAATTTCGTGCTTATCTTCTCGTTTATCCACTAATTCTATATGCACACCAGAGTTTAAGAACGAAAGTTCTCTTAAGCGTTTTAATAGATAGTCATAACTAAATTCTGTTTGGCTAAAGGTTAATTTACTTGGTAAGAAACGCAGTTCAGTACCTGTTTCATCGGTATCTGCAATTGCTTTTATTGGTGCGTCAGGTTCACCATGTGTATAGGTTTGTTTCCAAATTTTTCCATCTCGTTTGATGGTTAAAGTTAGTTTTTCTGAAAGTGCATTAACAACCGAAACACCTACCCCGTGTAAACCACCAGAAACTTTATAGGAGTTATCGTCGAATTTACCTCCTGCATGGAGTATGGTCATGATAACTTCAGCAGCAGAGACACTTTCTTCTTCATGGATACCAACAGGAATACCACGACCATTATCGGTAACAGAGACTGAACCATCAGTATGAATGGTTACAACGACCTTGTCGCAATGTCCAGCTAAAGCTTCATCGATTCCATTATCAACTACTTCAAAAACCATGTGATGTAGACCTGAGCCGTCATCGGTATCACCGATATACATGCCCGGTCTTTTTCTAACCGCATCAAGCCCTTTTAAGACGGTAATTGAGGAGGAGTCATAACTATCATTTTTGGATTCTGGAGCGGTATTTTCTTCAGTCATGGTCTCAGTCTTTATGGTTTTAATTATCAATGATTTTTGGCGTTTTTTTAACTAAAAACGAGCTAAATTATAACAAGACTCTCTAATAATTGCTAGCATTTATGTTAGCCCTAGTCCGCAAGTAGAAAGTTAGCACTATATATCCCAATTCTATTTGTGGATTAGGGGCTAAGTCAACAATGCCACTTAGAAAGTCGTTTTAATAGGATAAACTAGGTATTAATTTTTAAGAGAGAAGCTGATAGGCTGTGTAAATTCCCATTTTTCTTTGTCAATTTCATCATAAAAAGGTTTAAACTTCATGTTCATTTTTTCTTTGATAATATTGATTGCGGTTTTATTTAAAATATTTCGCTTGGCTTTATCAATAATTCTTAGATTGGTAATGGCACCATTTCTGTGCAAAGTAAATGCCAAGGTTAGCTCTCCTTCCCAGCGGCGGCGTTTAGCACGCCTTGGGTAGTTGTCTTTTGCAAGTATAGCAATGGCTGTGCTTAATTCACTTTTATAGCGGTCCTCTGCATTTGCAATTTCACTAGCGCTGTATTTTGGCGGCGGCGGAGGCGTTGGTGTCACTTGAGTTACCACTGGCTTAACAACAGGTACAGGAGTAGGCACAAAAACTTCTTCGATCACTTCTTCAACAGGTTCAGGGATAAGCTTGGGAACTTGTTTAGGAATTCTCTTTTTAATTCTCTTTTTAATTTTTTTCTTTTTAACGATCTTCTTTTTCTTTTTTATCACTTTCTTTTTAATAGGTTTTGGTGGTTTTGGTTTTACAATTGGTTTTGGAGGAATGATTTTAGGAGGGACAATTGGAGTAGGTGCTTGAAACATGCTAATGGTAATAGGCACTTTTTTAATAGTCTTCTTTTTAGCGGCAGACTTCGTAATATTATCAAATTGCCAAAATATAATCGCGGCAATAATGGCATATAAGGTTGCGGTAATCAAAAAAGCATAGGGGGTACAGCGATTTTTCATAACAAGTTAGTTGGCTTTTTCTGTAAGAAAAGTTAAATTGGTTAGGTTGTGAACTTTTAATATATCAACCAGTTTAATAAAAAAATTAAATCGTGCTTTACCATCCACTTTAACAATAATCGGAGTTTTACTGTTAAATTTTTGACTGGTGATAAGCTTGTCAAGATTGGTAAATAAAGTTGGTTTTTCATCAACAAACAGCTCGCCCTTCGCATTAATCGCAATATTAATGACCTTTTCTTTGGTTGGCTCGTAGGCAGAGGTATTGTCGGTTTCTGGTAAGTCAATTTTTAGCGAGTCTTGTTGAATAAAGCTAGCTGTAATCAATACGATTGCCAGTAATACCAACATGACATCAATAAGGGGTATGACATTCATCTCATCAAAGCGTTTCATATTTAACTACTTTTTTCGGCTTGATATGCTTGAAATTTGGCTTCTATTACATCAACTTTACGCATAAGACCGTTATAAATAATAATGGTAGGAATCGCTAAAGCAATACCACCTGCAGTTGCTTTTAAAGCAAGTGCAAGCCCGACCATGATCTCACTGGTCTCAATTTTATCGGTCATTCCCATGTCGTAAAAGGTAATTAAAATACCAATAACAGTACCGAGTAGCCCGACATAAGGTGCATTTGCACCAATAGAAGAAATAATAGTCAGGTGCTTAGTTAAGTCAACATGCAGTAGTTCAGAGTGTTTATATTGAGTAATATTTACTTTACGAAAAAACAGCACTCTTTCAATAAAAAACCAAGTGCTTAAAAAAGCCATGAATCCTAATAAGCCAAAGACACTTATATCTAAATAGGTTTTTACTAATTCCATTTATTTACACCTTCAAAAAACAAGCCTCATTATAAATGATAATTGTTTCAAAAGATATATTTTTTGCTTATGATATTTAAACTTTATTTATAAAAAGTTGGGCTCTTCTCCGCTTTGTTGAGTGAAAAATCATGATTATGCGTAAAATAATG
>CAYMAW010000086.1:0-5164 GCA_964388565.1 uncultured Piscirickettsiaceae bacterium
TTCTAACCTTAGTTATTAAGCGTCTCCTTAAAGTTAACTATTTACAAATAGGCTTTGCCCACGCAAAATGTTTTAATAACATTTTTTCAAAGTCTATTTTTCTCTATAACTGATCAAACATCCTAAACTTTAGCCTTAAGAAAGAACTCAAATTAGGTATAATCATCTTCTTTAAAGTTTAAAATAAACCTCAAAACATGACTGATTCAAATACAGATACAGATACAGATAGCTCCCCTACACCTAAAAAAAGAAAGAAACGCGTTAAGATATTTTTAATCCTTTTTTCTTTATTTAGTTTTATCGCATTACCAGCATTAGGTCTTGCTATTTATGTTATCAACATTTATCCAGATCTTCCTGATGCTTCGAGCTTAAAAGATGTTTCTTACCAGGTTCCTTTAAGAATCACTTCCGCTGATGGTAAATTAATTAGTGAGATCGGCACTAAAAAACGCATTCCTTTAGCCTATGCAGACATTCCCGAAAAAATGTCTCAAGCCATTACTTCTGCAGAAGATAGTAATTTTTTTCGCCATGGTGGCGTAGACTACAAAGGATTGTCTAGAGCGGTATATGAATTAATTACCACTGGTAAGAAAAAGTCTGGCGGTTCAACGATTACCATGCAAGTCGCACGAAACTTCTTTTTATCAAAAGAAAAAACTTACTTACGAAAATTAAATGAAATTGTCCTTTCTTATAAAATTGAACACCAAATTTCAAAACAAGAAATTATGGCACTTTACCTAAATAAAATATTTTTAGGTTATCGCTCTTACGGTGTTGCTGCCGCCGCCCAAACCTACTATGGAAAAAACATCAAAGACCTTTCTTTAGATGAATATGCCATGATCGCAGGCTTACCAAAAGCCCCGTCTCGTTTTAACCCAATTTACAACCCGCAACGAGCAAAATTACGCCGTAATTATGTTTTACGAAGAATGCATGAAAACAACCATATTTCAGAAGAAGAAATGAAACAAGCCCAAGCAGTACCTGTTCATGCAAAACTGACTGGGGCAAGAATTGATATTGAAGCGGGTTATGTTGCTGAAATGGCAAGAACCTTTGCTATTAAAAAATTTGGAGAAGATGCGTTAAAAAATGGCTTAACCATTACGACCACGATTGACAGTAAACTACAGCATGCAGCTAACCAAGCAATTCGACATGGCTTACAAGACTATGAACGCCGCCATGGTTACAGAGGTATTATTACCCACCTAGAAAACGATATTTTAAATGACCCCAAAAAATTAAATAAAGCGTTGGATGAAGTTAAAAAATTTGGTGATTTAAATATTGCTGTCATTACCAAAACAGAGAAAAAGAAAGCTTTCTTTTATCTAGAAAATACCGAAACGGGAACACTAACCTTTAACAGTATTAAATGGGCAAGACCTTATATCAATGTTAATAAATTAGGGGCTAAAATAAAAAAAATAACCGATGTATTAAAAACAGGTGATGTGATTTATCTTCATAAAGTGAATGAAAAATGGCAATTAGCTCAAAACCCTAAAATTGAATCGGCACTGGTTTCTATCAATTCAAAAGATGGGAAAATAAAAGCATTAATTGGGGGCTATGATTTCTTTAGAAGTAAATTTAATCGTGTTACCCAAGCAAAACGACAAATAGGGTCCAATATAAAACCCTTTTTATATTCTGCCGCATTTGAACATGATATGACTGCCGCCAGTATTATCAATGATGCACCTGTTGTTTTTCATGACCGTAATTTAGAAGATGTGTGGCGTCCTGAAAATTCATCTGGGCGTTTTTATGGTCCGACTAGATTGAGAACTGCTTTAACACATTCTAGAAACTTAGTTTCCGTTAGGTTACTAAGAAAAATAAGGATTAAAAATGCCATTAAGCATATTAATAAATTTGGGTTTGACCTTACCGAGCTAAAAAGACATCAAGACCTATCTTTAGCACTAGGTTCGGTTGAATTCACACCTTTAAAACTTGTAACAGGCTACGCGGCACTTTCAAATACAGGGTATTTAATCAAACCCTATCTAATCGAAAATATAAAAGATTATGACGGTTCAATAATCTATCAAGCAGAACCTGTAAAAGTCTGCTCATTCGAGTGTGTTGAAAATGATACAACTCAAGCCCCTAGAACAGTTTCTGAACAAAACATTTATATCACAAGTACAATCCTTCAAGATGTTATCAACTATGGAACCGCAAAAGAAGCAAAAGTATTAAAAAGAAAAGATATAGCAGGTAAAACAGGTACGACTAATGACCTAAAAGACGCATGGTTTTCAGGTTTCAATCCAAACATAGCAACAACCGTTTGGGTTGGGTTTGACACGCCTAGCACATTAGGACGAAAAGAGTTTGGTGGGCGTGCGGCACTCCCTATTTGGATAGACTACATGAAAACGGCCCTGGCAGATGAAGTCAACACATCTTTAGCGGTTCCGGACGGAATGGTTAATATTTTAATCGACAAATCAACAGGCGAAGCTGTTCCTTCAAATACTCATGGAGCAACATACGAAGTATTTAGGAAAAACAATGCACCTAAAGTACCTGACTTTACACAAGAAAGTATTGAAGAAATGGCTCAAGAATTATTTGAATAATGGCTTTAAGGAGACACTTAAGGAAGAGCAGAATAATTCAGTTCCTACATTATGAAAGTCATTAGTAGGTACCTAAATTCTGTTTCAACTTGCTTTCTACTTACTTTACCATGCTTTTTAACAAGCTCTACCCACGAATAATTTTGTAGTATTTTCTTAACCCATATTTCTTTCAAGCCCTCTGAAAAATCATCTATTTTACTTGGGTTAGCTAGGCTCCATTTTAAAAGAGAATATGAAACCGTTTCAAATTCCTGCTCTTTTAAATATGCTGTTGGGAATTTAAAATCATCATATGATAAAGACTCTAATACAGTTAAAACCACACGATAATCTAATGCCTTAAAAGTAGACTGTAAAAGATAAGAAAACTGTGCTGAATATTGACTAGTTACATGCTCAACTTTTTTCTGCACCATTCCATTTAGTCCATAAAGCATAATTAACGAATGGGTAGCACTAGATTTATCTTTTTTTATGCCCAAGTAAGCAGGAATAAAACCTTGTTTTTTCCAAAAACTAATCAGCCTCTCTCTCGCCGAAAAAGATACGGAAACATAGTCTAATGCACTATTTTTCTGAACAGAGGAAATAAAATGGTTAACTAAAGTTGTGCCAATTCCCTTTCCTTGGAGATCAACCTGAACGGCAATACGATTAATGCGATAACTTTGATGATTAAGCCAAAACAAATCTAAACACTGTCTCTTTAATAATTGTGCTACCAAATGCCCTTGGTAGCGTTTTTCAACTTGAACATTATCAATACCGCCTTCTTTAAAGGCGATTAAAACCCCCACAGGATAATATTCTTCAAATGCAACCCACAATATTAAATTAGGATCTTCTAACAACTGCATTAGACTATCTGGCGAGGTTTGATAATGTGCATTGGTTAATAGTGAAAAAATTTGTTCGATTAAGTCTGGTTGCTCAATAAGTTCATTTAAGTACACTTTTTTATATGATAAATGCTTTCTTTCTACTTTTTTCAATGCCACCATTTCATCGGCAATTTTTGCCTCATCTAACAGCAAACATTTATTTATTGCCTTTTCTAAGGGATCATTCCTATCCCAACGAATAGGCTCAATTAATTTTAATTTTTTATAACTAAATTTTGCTAGTATTTTAGAAAACAAAAGTTTAAAGCCCATTCCTGAACCTTCATAACCCGTTTCAGTGGAGGTAAAAACAACCCGACTATAAGTATTAGCCAGTTTTTCTAAAAGACTCAACGGAAGCTGTGCCGCCTCATCAACCAACAAAACATCAAACTGTTTTTTCATTTGCACTAATTCATCTACTGCGTAGAATTGGATACGGGCTATTTCCTCAATATTTTTACTGCTATCTAGCACCTTAAACCTACCCCCCCCTGGCATTTTTTCCAAAAGGGTAATATCTGAAATGTCTTCTGCATATTCAAATGCTTGCTTTAAGAGTTGAACAACCTGACTAGGTCGAGATGCGGTAATTGCAATATGCTTTTTACCCGCCTTCAACAATTCAATGGCGGCAAATCCTAATGCACTAGACTTACCCCTTCCTCTATCTGCTGTTAATAACAATGGGCGGTTTCTGTGACCAAATCCGACTGAGTTAATGGCATTTATTACAGTCAATTGTTCTGATGTAGGTGTTAATCTATTTAGAGAGATTGCGATACTTTCTTTTTTAATTTCAGAAAAATAAACTTCAGGGAGTTTTTTCCCCTGTTGAATATTGATTGCATTTTGTAATAATTTTTTATTTAAAAAAAGGCGATGACCATTCAAACCTTCATCTAGATTAAGTGGATAGCTTAAATATTTTTTCATCGCTAAGTTAGGTGTGCTAAGCCAATCATTATCCAATAAAATGATGCACATTCCTCCCGCTTTGACCATACCAGAAGCTTGTGCTAAATTATTCGGTGAAAGACCGTATTTAGAATGAAAAATAACTAAATCAACCTCCTCACCAAGCATTTGAGGCAACTTGTTTTTTAAAACTTGCTTAAATAAAGAAGAGTTTATTTCATTCACAACTTCAAGCGTTTTAATGTCAGAATCTAACTTTATATAATGATTAAAAATCAAATCTAACCATGTTTTATGATAATCTGCATCGCCTCTAATAACGAATAGTGTGCGATGTCGATTAAAAGCAAGCGTGGTCGTTATATTTTTTAACCAGAGATTATTATTCATAAATCCAGTCTATTAAAGGTTTAGGCTTCCCTAAAAAATATCCCTGTCCATAAGTAATACCTATTTTAGTTAACTCATCAACATCTTGCTTTGTTTCTATATATTCAACCACTGTTTTTTGATTACGCAACTGGCTTATTTCCTGTATGTATCGAATTATCGCTTTATCCGAAGGGTCGGTATGCATATCTTTTATAAAACTACCGTCAATTTTAACCGTGTCAAACGGTAAACATTTTAAATATTCAAATGAAGACATTCCCGTCCCAAAATCATCTAAGGCTAAACTGAACAATAAATAACTTTATTAGTGGCTCTTCTCCGCTTTGTTGAGTGAAAAAAAATACCTATACCCATAATAAA
>CAYMAW010000087.1:0-5149 GCA_964388565.1 uncultured Piscirickettsiaceae bacterium
TGAAAAACTAGAAGATTTAAATAGGCGAGAATTTGCAATTATGACAACACTAGCTGTTGCTGTACTTTTTGTAGGCTTATATCCTGCTCCCATTATAGAAGTGATGCACACATCCGTTGCAAACCTTCTTATACAAGCAACAACGACAAAGCTATAAACTGAAAGAATAAAACAGGTAAATTAAAGATATGAATTTTGTAATACCAGACTTTGCACCCGCCACGCCAGAAATAGTGTTACTAACGCTTACCTCTCTTTTATTAGTTGCGGATTCTATTTGGGAGAAACGATTTAAGTTTGCTACCTACTATGTTACTCAAGCCATTTTAGTTGTTGTAGGGGCTTTAATCTTATTCAGTTTTACTACCGAAGAAGTGATTACTTTTCATGGTAGTTTTATAAGAGATAGTTTTGCAGATGTACTTAAGCTCTTTATTATTGGAATTTCATTAGCGGTATTTTTATTTTCAAAAGAATATCTTTTACAAAAACAGTTCTTTAGAGGTGAATTTTTTACCTTAGGTTTGTTTGGTGTTTTAGGTATGTTTGTAATGATCTCTGCCTACAATCTAATTACCATGTATTTAGGGCTAGAAATAATGTCTTTAGCCTTGTACGCCATGATAGCCATGCGTAAAGATAATCGCCAGGCATTAGAAGCCGCAATGAAATACTTTGTGCTAGGTGCATTGGCAACAGGTATGTTGTTGTACGGTTTCTCGATGGTCTATGGCGCAACAGGAACGATACAGTTTGATACCATGGCACAAATAATAGAGTCAGGGAAAGTGGACAGCACTGTTTTAGCGTTTGGTTTAGTGTTTGTGGTGATTGGGCTAGCCTTTAAACTAGGAGCGGTGCCTTTTCATATGTGGGTGCCAGATGTTTATCATGGCGCACCATCTGTGATGACTTTATATTTAGGAACAGCGCCCAAAATAGCCGCATTTGCCATGACCTACAGAATATTAGTTGATGCTCTACCTGGTCTAGTAGAAGACTGGCAATCATTGTTAATTATACTTTCAGTCTTGTCTTTATTAGTTGGGTCAATTGTAGCGATTGCTCAAGATAATTTAAAAAGAATGTTAGCTTACTCAGGTATCGGGCATATTGGTTTTATTCTTTTAGGAATTATTGCCGCAACGCCAGACGGCTACTCATCTGCAATGTTTTATACCATCGTCTATGCTGTTACAGGTGTGGCAGGTTTTGGAATGATCGTAGCCTTCTCCAGAATAGGTAAAGAATTTGACCAAATCGCGGATTTTAAAGGACTTAATGCCACAAACCCTTGGTTAGCTTTTATGTTTGTATTTGTTCTCTTCTCTATGGCAGGTATTCCACCATTTATAGGCTTCTATGCCAAAATTCTAGTACTTGAAGAAGTGCTAAAAGAAGGTTTTGTTTGGTTAGCTGTTTTTGCGGTTATTACTGCTGTTATTAGTACTTATTACTACCTAAAAGTAATAAAAGCCATGTACTTTGAAGAATCAGATATAAAAGAAAAAGTTGAACCAGTAAGTAAAGAGTTAACCTATGCAGTTAGCTTTGTAGCAATTTTACTATTTGTATTTGGTCTGTTACCTTCCTCCTTGATTGATTTAACCTATAATAGTTTGTAAGGGCTACGAAAGTGTCGTTAGATAATGCCGTTTATTTGTTACTGGTTACCTCCATTGTGCTTGCGAATATTCCGTGGATATTAGCAAGCCGTTTATTTGTCTTTATTCCAATCGTCGTTGAAGCAAAAACATTCTTAGTAAATATAATTGAATGGTTTAGTTATTTTATACTGATGGGTGTGATTAGCTACTTTTTAGAACAAAAAGTAATGGGGCATGTAAAAGATCAAGAGTGGGAGTTTTACGCTATCAACTTGTTTATGTTCGCTATTTTTTCCTTTCCAGGCGTTATCTATCGGTACAACTTCAAGTCTTTTCTAAAAACTTCAAATTAATTGAATATAAGGCTTGCAATGAACGTTTTATTTTATATAATACGCACACAAATTAACGCGGGGTGGAGCAGCTTGGTAGCTCGTCGGGCTCATAACCCGAAGGTCATAGGTTCAAATCCTGTCCCCGCTACCATATTTGAGACCTAGATTTTATGCACTCACCAGTGTTTGAAATCTGGGTTTTTTTATGTCTTTTTTTCGAGTGGTGGTAATGTGCTGATAAATATTGGTGTTTTGTTTTAATTGGCGTCGTACCATTTTGAACTTATTTTTTTGCGTTGTTATATTTGAGCCTTTTAATCTAGTTGTTAAGCGTTTCCTTTAAGGGTAGATAACCAACCAGCATCTTCTTTGAATTTGTATTTTGATAAAGGGCGCAAACAAAGTGGTAAGTATTCTCCAAGACCTTGGTATGAAATTGAAATAACAACTTCAAAAAGAGATATGGGTCTCTACTACCCCGAAAGTATTCCAAATCTTGATGAGCACGGTATTCCTAAAAAATCAAGAAATGGTTCTTTTGATGCTTTTATTAAAGATGGAGATAATTTTTATAAAATAAATATGAAAGTTACCTCTGATAATGGTAAAGCTATTTTTTCAAGTGAACTCTCAGGAGGAAGAACGGTTTTGGGTGAATATATTAAAGGCACATTAGAGAAAAAAGGTTTATTGAAAGAAGGGGAGAGAATAACTTCTGAGATTCTCGAAGCTCACGGAACAGATAGTATTGTTTTGAAAAAAATTGATGATAACAACTATATATTAGAGTTTTAATTAAAGTTGAATAAAATTAGGTTTATATATGTTCAAAATGGGAATGGAACTATTAAATTGTTGTTTTTTTTGTCTTGAAAAAAAACATTAAACGTTGAATTAAATTGTGCGTGTTATTATATTTGTAAATATATATTTTTTTAAGAGAAAAAAACATGTTTTCAAAAAAAACAGTCTTGGTTATTTTATTACTTTGGTTTTTTGTTATTACGGCGTCAGCCAATACAAAAAATGTTGAAGTAGGTGTATTAGAAGTAATTTATCAAGATGACTTTAATTTTAAAAACAATAAATTAATAACAACTAAAAAAACCTATTACTTAAAAACCATTACAGGTCAGCGAATTCTTCTTAAAAATACAGAAGATAACTTAACACCTTGGTATAAATATATTGGTAAAGAAGTTAAGGTATATTTTAAAGATTCATCTAATAAAAAAATAAAATCACTTCAAGTTATCCCATCCAATATCGAAAGTATTGTTCCTTTCTCACCCTCTTTTATTAATTCAAAAAAAGCATTATTTGCTAATGAGCAATCAAAATTTAAAAAACCTTGGTTTAATATGCTTTGTAAATTTGCAGATATTTCATCAGAACCGACTTCTCCTAGTGAGATTCAAACTATGTTTGGCGACAATTATCCTTTTCTTACTCATTATTGGAAAGAAATGACTTATGGTCATATTGATATTAGCGGCACGATAACGATGGATAGATGGGTATCTATGGCAAATAATAGGGACTATTATTTTTATACTGATCCTGTTAGCGGTTATCAAAAAGCAGATTTAGATAAACTAAAAGAAGATTGTAAATCTGCAGTAGGATCAGCATATATTGAAGATAATTATTTCGGAACAAACTTGTTTTTCAATGAGAATCTCGATGGTCCTGCTTGGGGAGGAGGGAGAACGACTTGGTTTCCCCCGTGGACGCATAAAATAATAAGTGTTGTTGCCCATGAAATGGGGCATGCTTATAATTTACCCCACTCATCAGGTCGATATGGCAATGATTACGATAGCCCGTGGGATGTGATGAGTTATGCGTATATAGGTGAAAATTATGGCAACTATACTTATGTTCCACAGCACACAATTGCTTTTTATAAGCAAAAGTTAGGTGCAATTACAGATGAATATGATTTTAATAATACTAAGTTTGATACCTTGTCAGGGCGCACATTCCACCTTTCTAGCTTAGATAATTCACCCGTTACGGGAAGTTATCTTATTGCAAATATTAGATCTAGTGACGGCACAAAACACTATACCGTCGAAGCTAGGGATAAAGTGGGTTACAGTAGTCGAATTCCTGCTAAAACCGTCATTATTCATGAAATAGAGCATGAATATAGGGCGTATATTGTTGATCCTGATAATAGTTCGCGTAATCTAAGGGATGGTGATAGTGTCCAGTGGATGGTAGGGGAAATGTTTAGCGATGATGTACATGGTATTTCAGTAGAAATTATAAATGATACAGATACAGGGTTTGATATCCGTGTGATAGCACCAATGATTGTTCCCGATAGAGTCGTTAGGATAACACTAAATAAATCGTTGCCTGATAGGTTACGCCTTAACTGGGAGTTAGTGACAGGTGCATCATATTATAAAATTATAAAATCAAGTGACTACGCACAAACAGACCCACAAGAAATCACCTTAAATAATAATGCTACATTTTATGATGATTTTTCAAGCGACTTTGTAAATGATCACTATTATTTTGTTGAAGCTTGTAATCTTGTTGGGTGTTCTGGCATAAATAGTTATTCATTTAGTAGAGGAAAGAGAGAGTTTATAATTAACGCGTCCGATGGTGAATATTTAGATAAAATTATTGTAGATTTTCCTATAGTTAATTCACTCTACTCTTACCAACTGTTCCGCAGGGAAAAATTGCCAGGGGCAGTATGGGAGCTTATTAAAGAAGCTTCTTCTTCTCCTATTCTTGATGATAGTGTTGAACAACAAAAAGAGTATGAGTACAGAATAGAAGTGTACGACCAAAATGATAATTATTTTTTAGTTAGTCTTATTGATGAAGGTTATCTAGCTTTAGCTTTAGATTCTGACAATGACGGTATTATTGATGATAATGATGCTTTCCCTCTTGATGCAAATGAAAGCATAGATACAGACGGAGATGAAATAGGTAACAATGCAGACCTAGATGATGATGGCGATGGAATATTGGACAGTGTCGAAGACGCAAATGGTAATGGTATTGTTGATAGTGGAGAAACAAATCCATTACATAAAGATACCGATGGTGATGGTGTAAATGATGGCGTTGATTTATTTCCAACGAATAGCAGTGAAAGCCTAGATACCGATAATGACGAAATAGGCAATAACGCCGATACCGATGATGACGGCGACGGTGTAAATGACGGTAACGACG
>CAYMAW010000088.1:0-5148 GCA_964388565.1 uncultured Piscirickettsiaceae bacterium
TTATTCATATTTAAAAAATTAAGAGATGAAGTAGAAAAAGAGAATCGTTAAGGAGGCACTGAACAACTACCAACTAAAACATCTATTTGCGTTGTTTCTGAACCCAGTACGGCACCCTACTTCTGCCTTCTTCCCGAGAAAAAGGGATTAAAGATGGCAAGATTGGTATTAAAATTTTGGCATTTAAGATAGAGCTATCGTAATTTTTTCATTAAAAATAACGCGATGGTTATTAGTATGATAGATGGTAAAAATGCGCCCATAATGGGTGATAGGTTATAAACTACACTTAAATTACCGAATATTTGGTTTAATAGATGAAAGCCCATTCCTATCATTATCCCGATAAAAACTCTTTGCCCAATACTGACTTGTCTTTGTGAGCCAAATATAAGGGGGAAGACTAGGACTATCATGCCAAAAATCACCAGGGGCATGGCTATCTTTCGCCAAAATGCGAGTTGATATGATTCTGAATCTAATTCATTTTTTTCTAAAAATTGAATATATTGATATAAATCAACTATACCCATGTAACGGGTTTCTAAATTTAAGTTTTCTAGCAAACTTGGGTCAACTGGCAAATTAACGGCCAATTTTTCGATGTTTTTAGTTTGAAAAGTTAGGGCTTGCCAGCTTTCCATTTCAGCGGTTTGTAATGGCTTTGTTTCCCAACCGAGTTGGTTACTTTGAATGTTTTTTAATTGCCATTTTTCATTTTCAAACTCTGCTGATTCGGCTTGTAAACTACTTATTATTTCGCCATTTTTTAGGCTGTATATTTGAATATCTAATAATTTAGTTGCGGAAATTGTTTGCCCGATATGGATAAATCTGTCATTTTCTTTCATCCATAATGAACTTTGGCTACCAATTGAGAAGTGTTGGTTAAGTGCTTCACCACGAATTTTTTTGGCATAGCTTTCTGCTTTAGGTGCAAAGGTTTCTCCTATAACCGCTACCACAATCCATAATAAAAAAACCGATTTCATCACGCCCCAAAAAATGCGTTTTATTGACCAACCTGTTACCCGTAAAACGGTTAATTCTGCATGATTGGCTAATCCACCTAACCCTAATAACGCTCCAATTAGAACGGCAATAGGGAACATTTCATAACCAAAAACGGGGAGTTTTAATAATGTATATAAAACCCCTTTGCTTAGGGTGTATTCATCGGTCATTTTGCCCATCTGAATCATAAACTCAGAGAAGCCTAGAATAATTAATAGTACAAAAATTACAACTAACACATGGTTAATTAGGACTTTTCCAAGATAGCGTTCGATTAAGTTCATTTAGATTTTCTTAAGGAGTAAATTAAAAATAATAAAGGCACTATCCATAGTCCAACATAGCTAGAAAGATTGCCATCTTCAAGCAGTTCTTTATTGGTAACGAGCAGTTGATTAAAAATAACATATAAAATAAGGGCAATAAAAAGTTTAGCGAAGCGTCCTTCTCGTGGTTTTGTTTTACTCATTTTTAAGCCAAGTAAACCAAGTATGATGATGGAAACGGGAATGATAATTCGCCACTGTAACATGGTTTGTTGTTTAATTTCTTCCGACTGCCAAAGCTCGTAGCTGGATATTTCATGTTTCGTTTTGGAGAGCGGTTTAATTTGCACCTCGGGTAAATAACCTTCAAAGCGGTTAAATTTTCGTACCACTAATGATTCGCCCTCTTCTAAACCTTCGTAGCTAGTTCCATTAAATAAAACCAACACTATTTTTTTATCTATCCATTCAAACTTGCCTGTTGGCGACATTATAATTAAATCTTGCCCGTCTTCTTTTAGCTTTAGCCAAATATCTTCCATACTTCTATCGTTACGAATAGTTTTGGCAAAAAACACGCCTTTTCCGTTTGGTAATTCGTTAAATTTTCCGGCACTAATGGCGGCTAGTGGGCTACTCATTTGTGCTTTAGAAATGATCTCTCGTTCTTGTTGAAAGCTCCAGGGCGTAACGAACAGGGTTATCCAAGCAGTAAAAAGTGCCAGGGGCAGTAGGAACCAAAACACGCGTTTTTGAAAATATTTATTTTCCACTCCGCAACTACTTAATACAATCATTTCTTGATCTTGATACAGCCGACCAATTGCTAACATGACCGAAAGTAACGCAACAAGCGGTAAAATAACTTCTAACGCTGGCGGTATTTTATAAAGAACAATTTGAAATACAACAGAAGATGGAATTTCTGCTTTAACGGCATCGGCTAATAAGCGAGTGGTTTCGGTTCCAAAGGTGATTAATAACAGCACGGCTAGCACGGCAAAAAAAGTACCGTACAATTCTTTATAGATATATTTGTCAAGAATTCGCAAAAACGACCGCCATCGGGTTAAAATATTCGATTATTAATATTTTAACCTAAAAGCAGGCTTAACTTACATGAAACAAATTCAATTTTCGATTACAAACACCTTAGGTTTACAAAATGTAGATACACTTATTGTTCCTGTTTTTGAAGATGGTTCGTTGCCTACTTCAATTACCGAACTTTCTTTAGATAAAAAAATAAACAATCTAATTGAAAACGGTGATTTCAAAGCAAAATCAGCAACAACATTAATGTTAGTTGGGCAAGAAAAAGTAAACCGCATTTGTTTAGTTGGCGTAGGGAAAGCCGATTCTATTACCGATAAGTCTTACATTGATATTTGCCAAGCGGTGACTAAAGAAATTAACGCCTGTGGCTCAAAAAACTGTTTGAACTTAATCAACAATGCCTTCCCAGACAAAAATCACCAGGGGCTATACCAAGCCACCTTAGCGATGCAAAACAGCCAATATGATTATAGTCACCCAAGCCGTGGCAAGCATAAAGCAAAAGAAACGGCTATTGAAAGCATGGTTTTCTTTACTGATAATTCTGACCAAAATAAAAACGCACTAAGCCAAGCACAAGCTACGGCAAATGGTATGAAGTTAACTCAAGATTTAGCGAACATGCCAAGTAATTTTTGTACGCCAACTTATTTAGCCAAAACCGCAGAGAAACTTGCTGAACAATATGGCTTTGAATGCAATATTTTAGACCGTAACGACATGACCGAAATGGGCATGGGTGCATTTATGGCTGTTGCACAAGGTGGTGATGAGCCACCAAAAATGATTTGTCTTTCTTATCGAGGAAGCGACAATAAAGATGACGCACCAATTGCTCTAGTTGGTAAAGGGGTAACTTTTGATTCAGGTGGTATTTCATTAAAGCCGGGTGCTGGCATGGACGAAATGAAATATGATATGGGCGGTTCAGCAACCGTTTTAGGTGTGTTCAAGGCATTAGGTGAATTAAAGCCTAAAATTAATGTGGTTGCGGTCATTCCGTCAACCGAAAATATGCCTTCTGCCGATGCTATTAAACCTGGCGATGTGGTCACTTCTTTATCTGGACAAACCATTGAAATTTTAAATACCGATGCAGAGGGTCGTTTAATTTTGTGTGATGCCCTAACTTATGTGCAAGATGTTTATAAACCAAAACAAATAATTGACATGGCAACTCTGACGGGAGCATGTATTATTGCTCTAGGGCATCATATTTCAGCCATACTCGGTAATGACCAAGAGTTAGTTGACGATTTACTATCCGCTAGCCAAACCACTTATGATCGCTTTTGGCAAATGCCGTTATCTGAAGAATATGATGAGCAATTAAAATCTAACTTCGCAGACATGGCAAACATTGGTGGGCGTGCGGCAGGTACAGTCACTGCGGCTCAATTTTTAGCACGATTTACCAAAGATGTTTCTTGGGCGCATTTAGACATTGCCGGAACGGCTTGGACAAGTGGTGCTAACAAAGGGGCAACGGGGCGACCTGTTCCTGCTTTAGTTGAGTTTTTATTGAAAAAAGTTTAATGTCCGATTCTGCACAAGATGTTTTATTTTATGTACTAGCTTCAAGCGATGAATTGTCGAGAGATATATTTATAACCAAGCTAGTGAATAAAATAAACAGCGAACAACGCCAAGCAGATATTTGCTTATCCTCTGCTGAAGATTGTGTTCGCCTAGATCAAGCTATTTGGCAGTATAAACCGCAAAGTTTTATTGCACATAGCATTGCTAGACAAGAACAAGCTCCAGTCCAACTTTGGGATAAAGATATTTTAGAACCAAACTTTGATGTTCTGCTAAACTTACACACTGAATTTCCAACGAACTTCAATCAATACCGACGAACTATTGAAGTATTAGATCAGTCAGTCGAACTGATTGAAATGGCGAGAAGTAGATGGAAACTATATAAATCAAAAGGGATCGTGCCGACACTGCACAAAATAGGATAACACAATGAATATAGAACAATTACTAGAATTTTCGGTTGAACAAGGCTCATCAGATTTACATATTTCATCAGGACTACCACCGATGATTCGTATTAATGGTGAGATGAAAAAAATTGAAATCCCTGACTTAGACCTAGACCCTAGCGAAGCAAAAAATCTTATTTATACGACCATGACGGAGAATCAAAAAAGAAATTTTGAAGAGAATTTAGAACTAGACTTTTCTTTTGAAGTGAAAGGGCTAGCCCGTTTTAGGGTCAATGTATTTATGCAAAATCGCGGAATAGCTTCAGTTTTCCGAACCATCCCTACTAAGGTTTTGACCCTAGATGAAATTGGGGCGCCTGAAATTTTTAAAGAAGTATCTAGCCTTCATAGAGGTCTTGTTCTCGTCACCGGTCCAACCGGTTCGGGTAAATCAACGACCCTTGCGGCAATGATTGATTATATCAATGAAAATTTTAGTCACCACATTTTAACCATTGAAGACCCGATTGAATTTGTACATGAATCAAAACAATCGCTTATTAATCAACGAGAAGTACACCGTGACACAAAAAGTTTCAACAACTCCCTAAAAGCAGCGTTAAGAGAAGACCCCGATATAATTTTGGTTGGAGAATTACGCGATTTAGAGACCATTAGTCTTGCCTTAACCGCCGCTGAAACGGGTCACCTTGTGTTCGGCACTTTGCATACCAGCTCGGCATCAAAAACTATTGATCGTGTTGTTGATGTATTCCCTACCGACGAACAAGCCATGGTAAGAACCATGTTGTCTGAGTCATTACAAGCCGTTATTTCACAAGTTTTACTTAAGAAGAAAAGTGGTGGGCGAGTCGCGG
>CAYMAW010000089.1:0-5005 GCA_964388565.1 uncultured Piscirickettsiaceae bacterium
AGCTATTACGACGCATTTAACGAAACTTGACGCACATTTTTTCTTCGTAAAATTATAATCGCGGTTATTAAGTGCTTCCTTAAAGAATAACCTTTTACCCCCCCCCTGGCATTTTTTCATCTACCGTCTCTCTAGGGGTTGATAGATCTTTTTTTGTAGGCTCTCTTTCTTCGTCATATTCATCGTCCATAAAAATACTATTTGCGGCTCCATCCATATCATCAAACTGACCTGCTTTTGCCATCCAAATAAAAACAACAACCATGATAAATCCGAAAAAAAGCATCATTGGGATTAAAGCATATACAACTTCCATTAAACTTTCCTTTTTGCTCGTTCTTCTATCGCTTTTTTAGAAAAGAAGTTACGAATCCTTGCTGCATTTCCGATTACAAATAAACTACTCAGAGGCATCGTTATTGCCGCAATCATTGGCGTTAATACCGCCGCCATTGCGAGTGGAACTAATGTTACATTGTAAATAATACTACTGGTAATATTCTGTTTAATTGTTTTCAGCGTTCTGACGGATAAATCTATTGCGGTATCAATAGATAATAGCTTGTTGTTTAATATAACAATATCTGAACTATCCATCGAAACATCTGTTCCAGACCCTAATGCAAACGAAACGGTTGCTCTTGCTAGGGCAGGTGCATCATTAACACCATCACCAATCATTCCAACTTTTTCTCCTGCTGTTTGAAGTTTTAAAATAACATCATGTTTGTCCTGCGGTAAGACCTCTGCAATTACATTTATTTTTTCTGACAACTGCTTTGCAACAGCATGAGCGACTAACGACTTATCGCCACTTAATAAAGTTACTTTCTTGCCTCTTTGCAAAAGCCTTTCTATAAGTTCTTTAGCATCTTCGCGCAATTCGTCCTCTAAAAAGAAAACACCAGCAACTTGATTATTCACAGCTAACCAAACGGCGGTTTGTGCCATTTTTGCATTTTCATTTGCTAACACACTTAATTTTTCAGGGATAATGATATTAAGACTGTTTAGCCAAACTTCTGTGCCTATTTGATAATCTTTGCCCTCTAAAGTAGCTTGAACGCCTTGCCCAGGGTTGTTTTTAAAATCGATTACCTTGTCTTTTAATGCAGAGTTATTATAAGACTTAAGCTCTCTACACAGAGCTTTTGCCAAACTATGCTCTGAATTTTTTTCAATCGCTAATAACGCGTTTAATACATTTTCTTTTTCCGATTCTTCGACAAGTTTAAAACTTATTAGGTGCATTTGTCCTTTGGTCAGCGTGCCTGTTTTATCAAACACGAAGTGATCGACTTTATTTAATATTTCTAATACCGCACCGTTTTTAATTAAAATACCATGTGATGCTGATACGCCAGATGCTACGGCAGTTGCCATCGGCGTTGCCAAACCGAATGCACAGGGGCAGGTAATAATAAGAACAGAGGTTGCGGAAATAATTGCAGTTTCAAAATCTGCTGCCACTACCCAATAAACAAAACTTAGTGTGGCTAAGACCAATACAATTGAAACAAACCAAGGCATTATTTTTTCTGCGGTACATTGAATAGGGGCTTTAGAGCCTTGTGCATCTTCAACCATATTGACAATTTTACCCAGCGTGGATTTATGCAAAATAGCGACAATCTTAACCGTTAACACGCCATCTAAATTGTGCGTTCCTGCATAAACTTTCATGTCTTTTTGCTTGGCAATTTCTGCCGACTCTCCTGACATCATTGACTCATCAATATTGCTCCTACCTTCTACGACCACGCCATCAACAGGTATTTTGTCACCAGGCCTAACCATCACCAAATCACCGACAAGTAATTTCCGAACAGGGACGATTCTTTCTTCTCCATCTATTTTTTGTCTTGCTACTTTAGGCTGTAAATTCATTAATCGCTTAGTTGAATCTATGGCTTTATTTTTATAAATCGCTTCAAGATACCGACCTATCAACAATAAAAACACGAAATCAATCATGGTATCAAAATATACATCACCTTGATGGTCTGGCGTTACCGTTACCCAAACTGAGTAAAAAAAGGTGGTCAAAATTCCAATGGCAATAGAAACATCCATTCCAACTGTTTTTGCTTTTAAAGATCGATAGGCACCAACAAAAAAAGGTTGAGCGGAATAAAGAATAACGGATAAACCAACGATTAAACCTAGCCAATGAAAATAGCCCCGAAACTCTTTATCTTCATCTGCACCAGCATAAAGAGCAACAGAGAACCACATAACATTCATCATCGCAAAACCTGCATAACCCAAACGATAAAGTAAGTCTTTATTTGCTTTTCGGTAGGCGGCTTCACTGATTGAAGCGTCATAAGGGACGGCATCGTAACCGATACTGTTGAGAGTGGTAACAAGTTCTGATAACTTAACCTTGTCATTATCCCAACGAATTTTGATTTGTTTATTGGTAAAATTGACTTTTGCTAAATCAATACCCTCGGTTTTGGCAAGCGTATGTTCAATTAGCCACACACAGGCAGCACAATGAATGGCTTCTGATCCTAGCGTTATTTCTCGAACTTGTGATAGCGTTTTAACAAATTCTTCTTGCACTTCATCATAATCTAAAAAACTAATATCTTGATTGGGTGGCGGGGGCGGTGATAATTGTTCACCATTTAAAGTGCGTTTATAAAAACTTTGCATGCCCGCTTCATGAATAACCTCACACACACCTGCACAGCCATGGCAACAAAACGACTGTTCTATTTCTTTTATGTTGTGTAGGACTAAATCGCCCGCTAGAATGGACTGACTACAGTGAAAACAAACTTCAGTGGACAAACTTTATTCCTTTCCTGTTACGAAAAACTTTTTACCTAACAAAAACTTTTCTTCGCCCTTTAAAACCTCTACGACTAACTCATACTGTCCTTTTAAAGGAAAGTTAACATTTACCTGATAATAGCCCGTTTTTATTGTCGGTATTAACTTTAACTGCCCATCATATTTTTTGTTAGAAGGACGGTAATAATACAATATGGCGGAATCCACATTAAAATAAACATTGTCTTTATCTTTAATATTTAACTGTAAAGTTTGCGTTTTATCTTGAATTAACTTTGGTAAATTAAATTCCATTTGCCAACCTATTTCTGCCATGCGTTTACGACGAGCAAGAATATCACCCATTCGCTGCCCCTTGTCGTAAAAATCGTCAACCGTCAGACCTGGTGATGTCACAATTGCCATACTTACCATGAAAAAATTAACAAGCACTACCACCACTAAAATTGCAATCCAACTAATTACAAATGGGTTTTTCCAGGCAACCGACCAATTTTTTTCTGTTTTATTATTTGCTTCTAATTCTTTAACTGCCAAAACCTACCTGCCTTTAAGTCTAAAAATTTAATCTTATTTTTATGTCTTTGAAAAAGACTTCTTATTATACAGACATCTATTTTATAAAAGCTTATATCATAATATAACGATAGACTTGAGTCCTAGCCCATATATCGCATTTTATAAAAAGATGACCAAAACATTTTAACGCTTTTTCGCTGAAATAAACTTACTGACATAACTATCTGATAAAAGTTCATTATTTAAATCATCAACATAAATAGTAATAGGCACATTTGTATCCGCTATATCTCTTCTAGGAATTTTAACCAATAAAGTAGCATTACCAATATTACCTGGCTCAACATGAATAACTTTATCTATTTTATAAGTAAGCGTTTTAGGACCCTTAACCGTAATAGTTGCCGTCATTACCTTATCAGATTTATTGACCACTTTTACATAGTATTTATTTTGAATTGTTCCATCCGACATAGCAACAAATAAAGGTGCTCGTTCATGCAACACTTTTAAATCAACTGGTGCCATTGAGAACAAGCCCCATACAATAATTCCTGCAGCTAACATCATGATGCTTACATATACAATAACCCGCGGTCTTTTATGTATTGGCGGTGCAGTTTTACCTCCAAACTCCTCTAAAGAGGCATAACGAATTAACCCTCTCGGTTTTTTAATCTTATCCATTACCGAATCACAAGCATCAATACAAATACCGCAGGTAATACAACCAAACTGCTGACCTTTACGAATATCAACCCCCGTAGGACAAACAGCTACACAAAGATTACAGTCAATACAATCACCAAGATCAGGTGCCTCTTCTCCAGGTTTAACCCGTTTCATTCTGCCACGAGGCTCTCCTCTATCAACATCATAAGCAGGCACAAGCGTTTCTGTATCAATCATTGCCGATTGAATACGAGAATAAGGACAAAAACCCATACAAGTTTGTTCACGCAAAACGCCTGCAAAAAAGAAGGTCAAGCCACCAAGAATTAGAACAAGACTTGTTTCGGTAGAGGTCCACTCAAATAAGAATAGGCGATACCACAGATCAAGGGCGGGGTCAAAAAATGAAAGGAAAGTAAACGAAGTCATAAAAGCGATAAACGCCCAAATTGCCCACTTAGGAAGTTTTGGCTTTAGCTTTTTCCAAGACCAAGGCTCATCATCCATTTTCATTCTTTTATTTGGAGAGCCTTCAAAATACTCTTCAAACCAAACAAACACATCTTGCCAGACTGTTTGAAAACACGCATAACCACACCATGCCCGTCCTGCGACGGCTGTTACGGCGGCAAGAGATAAAGAAGCAAAAAGTAGAATCATTGCCAACACCCAAATATCTTGCGGCAAAATAGTTAGCCATAAAATATAAAACTTTCTTTCGGCTAAATCAAATAAAATTGCTTGACGACCATCCCACATCAGATAAGGAGATAGAAAAAAGATAGACCATGCATAAGTAATATAGTTTTTAAAGCTTCTAAAAGATCCTCCCATTCGCTTAGCATGAACGGTACCACCTGCATGCACAGGCAAAAGTTCAACACCTATACTAGCCAAGTTTTTGTTAGAAGTATCCATTGAATCAAGAATGGAACCCGTTTGCATATTGTCGGCATAAGAACTTTTATTGACTTCAGTTTCTTTATTATTTTTATTTTCTTTACTTACTGTA
>CAYMAW010000090.1:0-4948 GCA_964388565.1 uncultured Piscirickettsiaceae bacterium
TATATAATGTCCTTATTAATTTTAAGGGAGTTGTTATGTTAATTGATTTAAGGGATTCACCAAAATTCACTAAAGAGATATTTACAAAAATCATTCAAGTTTTTGAAGATAAATCAATTACCCAAAGTCCTCTAAATTATTATGTCTGGTACAACTTTTTTAAAAATAAAAAACCCGAATTTTGTTCAGAAATGGACTTAGCCATTAATAATACACAGGGTTATAGCGATCGTTTAGGCAGACGACTGTATGAAAACTTTCTTTGTGATGATAATGTGGACGAACAGTTCGATCAGTCCCTTAAGCGATTAATTACAAATCTAATTGATAAAATGGATACTTGGAATGATAAGGTATCTGATCAAACCGATGATCTTTCTTCTGTGTCAGAAAATTTATCGCAGGATAACATTGGACAAGAAGAGCTAAAAAACTTAACTAACATGTTAGTGAGTACCGCAAATTCAATGAAAGAAGCCTCCTCAGAATTTCATAGCGAAATGCTAAGCTCTCAAAATGAAATAACACAACTAAAGAAAGATTTAATTGAAGCGAAATCTGAGATGATGACCGATGAACTCACTCAGGTTGGTAACAGAAAATCATTTAATAACGCCATTATTGAATTGAGTGAAGAGGCAAAAGAAGCCCCTGCAAGCTTGTCGTTAATTATGGCAGACATTGACTTTTTCAAACGCTTTAATGATAACTTTGGGCATTTAGTGGGCGATAGCGTGTTACGATATTTTTCAAATGTGATAAAAAAAAACAAGCAACCTACGGAATCAATTTTTCGTTATGGCGGTGAAGAATTTGGAATACTGATTGCAAACTCTAATGTAAAATCAGTCATGAAAAGAGCAGAGCAAATAAGAACAGATATAGAAGGCTCAAATTTAAAACTAAAAGATTCAACTAAAAAAATAGGCACTATTACCTCCTCTTTTGGCGTCTCTACCTACAAAGGAGAGTCAGACACGATAGACGAATTTATTGATAGAGCGGATAAAGCACTGTATTTAGCAAAAGAAAAAGGTCGTAATCAAGTTAGAAATGAATTAGAAGTTGCTTCTTAATTAAAAAACTAATGATGGTTGTTTGAGTGTGTTTTTAATTTAGCTAATATTGTCGGGTAATTATATTCTGAATTAACCCCAACGACAACGGTTAAACCATCACCAAAGGCGAGAATAATTCCGTCGTTAGGAATAGGGGGTATATTTTGTAATCTGGTCAGAACACCTTTGTAAAAAATAACTTACTAATAAGATTGTGAATAGAATTTTTACTCTTTTTTAACTGTTTTTTTAGCAATAGGTTTCTTTTTAGCAGTAGGTTTAGTTGTCGTCGTTTTTTTGGCGGTAGTTTTCTTTTTTACAGGTGCTTTTTTTGCGGTAGTTTTTTTAGCGACTGCCTTTTTCTTTGCTGGTGCTTTTTTAGCTGGAGCTTTCTTTCTGCCGCCGCGTTTTTTAGGCTCTGGTGCTTCGTCTAGGCGTTTAACACACACTTCAAAGCTTAATGCCATTGCGTCTTCATCTTTGGCTATTTTGGCGTTCTTTTTGGTGGTGATGTCGGTGATGTAAGGCCCCCATCTACCTTTTAGGATTTTGACATCTGTGCCAGTGAATACTCGAATGATTTTTTCGGCTTCAAATATAATTTTAGCTTCGACTAAAGCAACCGTTTCATCTAAAGTAATCGCAAGTGGACTAAATCCTTTGATTGGGCAATATTTTTTGGTGCCATATTCTACATAGGGGCCAAATGGACCTTGTTTGGCGATTAGTATTTGCCCTTTTTCTACTTCAAATACAGTTCCGTCAACAGCGGTGGCTGAGAAGCTTTCAGGCATTTCGCCGACTTCTCTTGGTAGTTTGAATAGTTCGGTGGCATCTTCTAGTTTTAGCAAGTCCATTTTTTGCCCAGGCATTAGGCTAGCAAAGGTTGGTTTTTCGTCATTTTCGCCATCTCCTAGTTGTACATAGGGCCCGTAACGACCAATTTTTACGAACATGGGTTTGCCCGTTTTTGGGTCGTTGCCTAGTGCGCGAGATTGCCCGGCTTCTTCACGCGATACATCTTCTGCGGCAATTACTTTTGGGTGGAATTTTTTATAGAATTTGTCGAGCATATCGTCCCAGGTTTCATCTCCTGCAGCGATTACATCAAACTGACTTTCTACATTAGCGGTAAATTTAAAGTCTAACACTTCTCCGAAATGTTTAACCAAAAAGTCATTTACAATCCCTGCAATATCGGTAGGGAAGAGTTTGTTTTTTTCTGAACCTGCATTTTCAGTTAGGGTTTCAGCGGTTAAATCACTAGCCGTTAATTGTAGTTGGCGATATTTTCTTGGTGTTCCATCGCGGTCTTCTTTTACGACATAACCACGGTTTTGCACGGTGTCAATGGTAGGTGCGTAGGTTGATGGACGACCTATGCCCATTTCTTCAAGGGTACGAACTAGGCTCGCTTCGTTATACCGTGCTGGTGCTCTAGTAAAGCTTTCCCTAATAATTAAATCACCTAAGCCAAGCGATTGACCGACTGACATTGGTGGTAGTAAACCGTCTTCACTTTTACCGTCTAGGTTATAAACTTTTAAGAAGCCGTCAAATTCAATCACTTCGCCTTTGGCGATTAATTTGTCATTGGGTAGGGTTGAAATTGCAACATCAACGGTAGTTCGTTTTAGTTTGGCATCTGCCATTTGTGAGGCAATTGCTCTTCGCCAAATTAGTTGATATAGGCGTTGCTGGTTGCGTTCACCTTCAACGCTCTCATCTTCAAAACTGGTTGGACGAATTGCTTCGTGAGCCTCCTGTGCACCCGCATTTTTAGTTTTATAACGGCGATTTTGGACATAATTAGCACCGTGGTTTTTGGTAATCGCTTTGGTTGCGTTACTAATCGCTTCTTCGGATAAATTTACCGAGTCGGTTCTCATATAAGTAATTTTTCCCGACTCATATAAGCGTTGGGCAACCATCATGGTTTGTTTAACAGAAAAGCCTAGTTTAGCCGACGCTTCTTGTTGTAGTGTTGAGGTGGTAAAAGATGGTTTAGGACTTTTCTTGGCAGGTTTATCTTCTAAGCTAGCAACGGTTAAATTTGCTGTTTGTAGCTGTTCAAAAAATGCCTTAGCTTCGTCTTCGGTTTTAAATGCGGCAGAGCGTTTTACATCAATATTAGCTAGTGATTTTTTAGAATTATCTAATAGCACTAATTGACCATTTAGTTTAAATGATGTGGTGGCTTGATGTGCTTCAACCTCTCTTTCACGGTCAACAATTAAGCGTACTGCAACAGACTGAACTCGTCCTGCTGACAAGCCTGATCGAATTTTTTTCCATAGGATTGGTGATAACTCAAAGCCAACAATACGGTCTAGTAAACGACGGGCTTGCTGGGCTTCAACTAAATCCATATCAACGGTTCTAGGATTAGCCACTGCTTTTTGAATGGCTGTTTTAGTTATTTCGTGAAAAACGATGCGTTTGGTGGTTTTGACATCTAGTTTTAGGGCTTCCGCAAGGTGCCATGCAATAGCTTCCCCTTCGCGATCCTCATCTGTCGCTAGCCAAACCTGAGTAGCGGTTTTCGCTACTTTTCTTAGCTCTGCTACGGTTTTCTTTTTGTCTGGTGATATTTCATAGGTTGGAATAAAACCATTTTCTAGGTCTATGCCCATGCCCTTTTTTTTAATATCGCGAATATGTCCGTAACTAGAAAGTACGGTGAAATCTTTGCCAAGAAACTTTTCAATGGTTTTCGCTTTAGCCGGCGACTCCACTATTACTAAATTTGTCATGTTTTTATATTTTCTTTATTTATGTCTTTTTATAAGATTGCATACTTTAGTGAATAAAATCAAGTTTTTTTAAGTTTTTATTAAATATTTTATAATCTTCGCCAGCGGCCTGCTGACATGGATTCTATTTTTTCATCCATTTCTAGCATGATAAGCTGTGCTTGAATGTCTGAAATTGCCATTTTAGAATAAACGGATAATTCATCTAAGCTAATGGGTTCAAATTCAATCCACTTTAATAAACCTTGTTGTTCTTGTTTTTTAGCGGTCGGTTTTGGTTCGGTTTTCTTTTCATCAAAAAACGAAAGCTGTAACATTGAACCAAGGTCTTCTAATATATCTGCCCCTGACTCAACCAACTTAGCACCTTGGCGAATCAGTTGGTGGCAACCTTTGGCTTGGGTGCTGTTAATTGAACCAGGTACGGCAAAGACTTCTCTACCTTGTTCCATCGCCAACCTTGCGGTAATCAGTGAGCCACTTTTTAAGGCGGCTTCTACCACTAATACGCCTGCACTTAAGCCTGAAATAATACGGTTTCGTTCAGGAAAATGTCTTGCCAAGGGTTTGGTTCCTAAGGAATATTCTGAAACAATTGCCCCATTTATGGCTATTTGATGGGCTAAGTTTTTGTTTTCAGCTGGGTAAACTCTATCTAATCCTGTTGCTACCACGGCGATAGTGGCTCCGGCTCCCCCTGGCACTTTTTGTTTTTGCTCGGCTTTTAACGCACCTTCGTGTGCTGCTCTATCTATCCCAGATGCTAAACCACTGGTAATTGTCATGCCGACACTGGTAAGGTGGCTTGCAAAATCTTGTGCGACTAAGATGCCATATTTTGAGGCATTACGACTACCAACTACACCTAATTGAGGGTCTGACAGTAGTGTTAGATTGCCTAATACATATAATAAAATGGGTGGGTTGTTAATTTCGGCGAGTAGTTTTGGGTAGTCTTGGCTTTCTAGGGTAATAATATGTTGCTGTGGCTGTTGTTGCCATTCAATGGCTTGTTCAATTTTAAGTTGATTATTTTTATCAAATAAAAAAGACAGTTTTTTTTCGGTTAGAATTTTTGTATTTTGCCGTTTTTTTAGGGGGCGAAGCAATTCTTGTTCTTATGAACCCAAGCTTTTT
>CAYMAW010000091.1:0-4922 GCA_964388565.1 uncultured Piscirickettsiaceae bacterium
ACCAAAAGAAATTGGCACACCTGATGTCAATGAAACTTGACTAATACCTTTTACGCACTCGCCTGCAACATATTCAAAATGTGGTGTTCCACCTTTGATTACCGCACCTAGTGCTACGATTGTGTCGTACTTTCCAGAGTCTGCCATTTTTTGAGCAACAATTGGGATTTCAAATGCACCTGGTACCATTACTTGTTCAATATTATCAAGACTACCGCCATGACGAACAATGGTGTCAATCGCACCTTTGACTAAGCTATCAACAATAAAACTGTTAAAACGCCCAACTAATAATCCTATCTTCATTCCTTCTGCGGTCAAGTGACCTTCAATCATTTTCATTTTCATTTTACAATTCCTTTGTTATATATTCTGTTACTTCAAGCCCAAAACCACTTAAGCCTATCAGCTTACTTTCTGAACCAATTACTTTTAATTTAGTTAATCCTAAATCAGATAAAATTTGTGCTCCTAAACCATAAGTTTTCGCATCGTCTTCTGCTTTAGTTTCTGGTGTTGTTATACCACGGTCTGCCATTTGCAGAGATTGAATTTTATCAAGTATATCAACACCCTCTTCGTTCTTTCTAAGAACCACAATTGCACCTGAACCGATTGTTGCAATTTGTTGCATCGCCGAGCGTAATGACCACTTACATTCTTCTCGTTCTGAGCCAAACATATCACACATAGTATCAGACATATGAACACGAACGGCGGTTGCACAATCTGATGAAATGTTTCCAAAGGTTAATGCAAAGTGTGCATGATGTTCAATCACATCTTCATAACCAATTAATGTAAAATCACCAAATTCAGTTGGTAATTTACATTGAGATACTCGTTCAATCGTTTTTTCATTTTGCAGCTTGTATTCGATTAAATCTGCAATAGTGCCAATTTTCAAATCATGTTGTTTTGCATAGTCTTCAAGATCATCACGCCGTGCCATCGAACCATCTTCGTTCATAATTTCGACGATAACGGAAGCTGGCTCAAGCCCTGCTAACTTTGCAAGATCACAACCTGCTTCGGTATGCCCAGCACGCATTAACACTCCACCAGGTCTTGCCATAAGAGGGAAAATATGACCCGGCGTTACAATATCTTGCGGGGTTGCATCTTTAGCAACTGCCGCTTGAATCGTGACCGCTCTGTCGCCTGCTGAAATCCCTGTTGTCACTCCTTTTGACGCTTCAATCGAAACGGTGAAAGGAGTGCCGTGTGGGTCTTGATTGTCAACAACCATCATCGGTAGGTGTAGTTGATTGCAACGCTCTTTTGTCATAGTTAAGCAAATTAAACCGCGTCCATATTTTGCCATGAAGTTAATATCTTCAGCAGTACATTTTGAGGCAGGTATCAGTAAATCGCCTTCATTTTCACGGTCTTCGTCATCCATTAAAATGACCATTTTGCCATTCTTATAGTCTTCTATTAATTCTTCAATTGTATTTAGTTGCATTTTTTATATAAATCCATTTTCTGCTAATTTTTGTTCTGTTAGGGATTCTTTATTTTCGTTATCTTCTTGTTCATCATTATTAGCAACATTTAACATCCTTTCCAGGTATCTTGCTAAAAGATCAACTTCTAAGTTCACCTGACTACCAATAACAAGTTCATTGATAGTGGTCTCTTTTTTTGTATGAGGCACAATATTAACATCAAAAACATCTGATTCAACGCTATTTACAGTCAAGCTAGTGCCATTAATACAAATAGAGCCTTTTGTTGCAATATATTTTGCTAGTTCCGCAGGTGCCTTCATTTTATAACGCCAAGACCTTGCTTCTTGCTCAATGGCGACGACTTCGCCAATACCATCAACATGCCCAGAAACTAAATGTCCGCCCAACCTATCTTGCAGTCTTAATGCTTTCTCTAAATTGACCTTTGTTCCAATTTCCATTGAACCTAGCGTGGTTACTTTTAAACTTTCAGCAGACACATCTGCAACATAAGCATGGGCATATAATTCAATTGCTGTCAAACAAACACCATTACACGCAATACTATCCCCAATCTTAACATCACCCATATCTAACCCTTGGGTATCAATCGTAAACCTAGCATCGCCTTCTATTTGTTCAATATTAACAATTGAACCGACGGTTTCTATAATTCCTGTAAACATGTAATCAATCCTTTGGTGTTAATGTTAAATGAACATCTTTACCGACCATTTCAACACTCGAAAATTCAAAATTAATTTTATTCTCCATCGCATTTAATCCGTCAAGCATAAACATTGGTTTTGCGTGATTTCCCATTAATATCGGTGCTATAAATGCATGTATTTCTTGAACAAACCCTGATTGAATAAATGCACCGGCAACAATTGCTCCTGCTTCTACCATTACATCTCTTATTTGTTCGACTTCTGCAAGATAAGATAGGATAGATTTAATATCTAACTTGTCATCACTCGTTGCCACGGCAACAACTTCTACATTTTTTTGGTGCAACTGTTCAACAATATTTTTACTAGACTCAACAGAGTATTTAGATGTCATAATAATGATTTTCCCGATTACATCAAATAGTTTAGCGTCAAGTGGAATACTTAAATTTGAGTCTAACACTACCCGAACAGGTTGGCAATTTTCCGCCGTTAAATTCATATCCGTTAATTCCGAGGCTGACAAACGCACATTTAAACTAGGATCATCGGCTAAAACTGTACCAATACCTGTGATTAAAGCACCATGCTGAGCACGCATCTTATGCACTTCTACCCTTGCATCATTACCTGTGATCCATTTGCTTTCATTATTCGCCATAGCCGTTCTACCATCAAGGCTACTAGCAATTTTTAAACGAACAAACGGAAGATTGTGTTCCATAGAATAGAAAAAACCTTTATTTAATTCACCTGCCTGCTCTTCAAGCAAGCCAACGCTTACTTCAATACCTGCGGCAAGCAACTTAGCAACGCCCTTTCCACTTACCAAAGGGTTTGGATCTTGCATGGCTACTACAACTTTGCCAACGCCTGATTCGACTAATAAATCGGCACATGGTGGGTTTTTCCCTACATGAGAACAAGGTTCTAGCGTGACATAAGCCGTTGCCCCCTGTAAAGAAATACCCTGCTGTATTGCTTGTTGAATCGCAAATCTTTCCGCATGTAAGCCACCCATTGGTTGCGTAAACCCTTCCCCAACAATCAAATTGTCTTTACAAATAATACAACCAACAGATGGATTAGGACGGGTAGAAAACTGCCCTTTTCTAGCAAGTTCAATTGCCTTTGCCATCATTTTTTGATCAATTATTGAAAATACCATTATTTTTCAGCTATTTAGGGGTCGTTGATCGGATCAATTTATCTATTTCTTTTTGAAACGCATTCACATCTTGAAAAGAGCGATAAACAGATGCAAAACGCACATAGGCAACTTGATCAACCGTACGCAATTCATCCATCAACATTTCACCCAACTGTGAAGAGGGTATTTCTTTCAAGCCGTCAGACATTAATTGTAAATTAATTCGTTGAATAATTTCATCAATGACTTCACTTTTAACGGGGCGTTTTTCTAATGCTTTTAACAAGCCTTGGCGTAATTTATTATCAATAAACTTTTCACGCATGCCGTCAGTTTTAATTATCCTTGGTAAGGATAATTCTGCGGTTTCAAATGAGGTAAAACGACCTTTACAATCCGCACATTCACGACGACGCTTTACTTGTGAGCCGTCTGTTGCAAGCCTTGAATCCATTACTCTCGTGTTTGGTTTACTGCAAAAAGGGCAATTCATAATTTACAAACCATTATTTATATACAGGTCGTTTAGCACATAAATCAGTTACCTTGGTTCTTACGCTCGCAACAATTCCGTTATTCCAAGTCCCATCTTCTTGGTTACAAGAATTAATTACATCGCACATCCAACCTGCCAAATCAATTGAATCTTGCTCGGTAAAGCCGCGTGTTGTAGACGCGGCTGTTCCAACACGAATACCACTGGTTACAAATGGAGACATCGGATCGTTCGGAACTGAGTTTTTATTAATCGTAATATGTGCCGCGTCTAACGCCGCATCAACTAACTTACCTGTTAAACCTTGTTTAATAAAGCTGACAAGGAACAAGTGATTCTCTGTTCCATTAGAAACAACATCGAATCCTCTGTCCATAAATACTTTTGCCATCGCTTTAGCATTTACTTTTACTTCTTTAATATAAGTGGTAAATTCAGGCTCCATTGCTTCTTTAAATGCAACCGCTTTTGCAGCAATTACATGCATTAATGGACCACCTTGTGTACCGGGGAAGATTGCCGAATTTAATTTCTTTTCAATTTCAGGGTTAGCTTTTGCTAAGATTAAACCAGAACGAGGACCTCTAAGTGTTTTATGCGTTGTGGTTGTGGTTACATCCGCAATTTGTACAGGACTAGGATATTCACCCGCAGCGACTAAACCTGCAATATGTGCCATATCAACCATAAAATAAGCACCAACTTCATCAGCAATATCACGAAACTTTTGCCAATCAATTACTTGTGAATAAGCAGAAAAACCTGCAATAATCATTTTTGGTTTATGTTCTCTGGCAAGGCTTGCCACCTCGTCATAATCAATTTTTCCAGTTACAGGATCAATACCATACTGAACGGCATTATAAATTTTGCCCGAAAAACTAACATGAGAACCATGCGTTAAATGCCCACCATGTGCCAAACTCATACCTAATACCGTATCACCAGGTTTCATTAAAGCCATATAAACAGGGGCATTCGCTTGTGAACCTGAATGAGGTTGAACATTTGCATAGTCCGCACCAAATAATTCTTTCGCTCTATCAATCGCTAATTGTTCAACCACATCAACATATTCACAACCACCGTAATAGCGTTTTCTAGGGTAGCCTTCTGCATATTTATTTGTTAAAGGAGTTCCTTGAGCTTCCATC